>JAISRJ010000084.1 GCA_031273705.1 Clostridiales bacterium | reverse complement strand
TACATCCATCTTAGATTATTCGGAACTTATTATGCCGACAGAGATCCATGAATTGAGCAACGCCGCCGCGTTGTACAAAACACCTGTCTCTGCTCGTTCAAAAATAGATTGGCTGAGTGTGCCGCTTAGCGATGGCATGAACGAAGATGCTCTAGCTTTACAGCGGTATTGTCTTAACGCGGGCTTAACTCCCCTTGCGTCGGAGTGGTGGCACTTTAACGACTATGTAACGCTCGATCAGATCGATATAAATCTAAGGAGTTCCGGAGATTTTTTTCCCGGGAAATGTTTCAGTGTTCCGCCGCCCAATAATGAAGAACAATAGTACGATACACTTCGGCTGAATAGTCACCAACCATCGATTGTTACTGTCCAGCGGGGTAAATATCTTCTCCAATACCATCTCATTTTCGTCTGTAAATACCGAAATAAACTGCTCATTAGCCAATCCGTTTAAGAGGACATAAAACAATTATCTTATGAAATATCTGTTAAGCGCGGAGTGACTATCAAGCATATGGAAACTGATAAAGACCATATCCATTGCATAATTGAGACCGATCCGACAATAAAGCTCTCTAATTTTGTTCGGACAATAAAAAGCTATACAGCTTTCCATATTTGGCAACGACATAAAGAAATATTACGCAAACACTTTTGGAAAGAACATACTTTTTTGGCCAGATGGATACTTTACTTGCTCTGTTGGTAATGTTAGCGAAGAAACTTTGCGGCAATTTTCAAATATATAGAAATATATAGAAAGGTGGAAAAACAGCTTGACGTTTTAGGAATTATCGCTTAATATTTATGCTATCGAAAGCGTTGCTTGGCGTTGCTTGGACATTAAGCGACGCTCTTCTAATATGTCGGCTTTTCATGTTATTTTTGAGACCGCTATGGCGCACAAAGACGTGTGGCAATAACATTATATCATTAATTAATTTATAATAATTTTACACGGAGGCAAAAAGATGTTCCAATATCAGAAGAACAATGACGTTCTTAACACCGTCAACAGGGGGAATCCCGCCGAATCCGGTCTCTGTACGCTATGCCGGGCGGACTGTAAAGGCAAATGTGAAACTTGGATGTCTTCCATCAAGGGTAGAAAAATGCTATATCCCAGGGATTTCGGCGCTGTAACCGCCGGGAGTTCTAACACGAACCATATTGGCGTGAGCTATAATAACCTTAGAATTCAGGGTTATAATTATGGCGCTAATGGCTTAGGGGATTCTCTGACAAACAGCGCCGATGACTGTGTGTTCCCCAATGTTTCCATTGAAACAGATTTCGGAACATCAGTTAAAACAAAATCAAAACTTCCGATTATGACCGGGGCGTTAGGCTCAACCTTTATCGCGCAAAAATATTGGGAATCTTTCGCGGCGGGCGCGGCGCTGGTGGGCTTTCCTCTTGTCGTCGGTGAAAATGTCGTCGGGGTAGACAAAAATTCCATATTGCAAGATGGCCTTATCAAAAAAGCTCCCGAACTTGAGCGAAGAATTGATGTGTATCAGCGATATTACAGCGGATATGGAGCGATTATTGTCCAGATGAATGTCGAGGATACGCGGAATGGCGTCGCCGAATACCTGATTGAAAAATATGGCGACGATGTGGTTATCGAATTGAAGTGGGGGCAGGGCGCAAAGGACATTGGCGGTGAAATACAAGTTACAAACCTGGATTACGCAATATTCCTAAAAGAACGCGGTTATATTGTAGATCCCGATCCCACAAAACCATCTGTACAAGAATCCTTTAAAAACGGCGCTATTAGATCCTTTGCCCGCCACAGCAGATTGGGCTATACAGATGTGAACGGCTATCTGGATGTGCAAAGGGAATTTATGGATTCCGTAGCGTATCTAAGAAAGCTTGGATACAAGCGTATAACTCTTAAAACCGGTTCTTATGGAATGGAAGCCCTTGCGATGGCTGTCAAGTTCGCGAGCGACGCTAAACTGGATTTGTTGACTGTGGATGGTTCCGGCGGCGGAACGGGTATGAGTCCGTGGAATATGATGGAATCCTGGGGGGTTCCCTCAATCAATTTACATTCAAAGACATATGAATATGCTCAAATACTGGCCGCAAAAGGTCAAAGAGTTGTTGACTTGGCGTTCGCGGGTGGATTTGCACGTGAGGATCATATTTTTAAAGCCCTTGCGTTGGGCGCTCCGTTTACAAAACTTGTATGCATGGGTCGCGCGCTGATGATACCCGGCTTCCTTGGCTCGAATATAGAGGGAGCGCTGTATCCTGATCGCAGAGAGCGTATGAGAGGTAATTGGGATAGCTTACCAAAGACAATCACTGATGAAATCGGCGTTACGCCCGAAGAGATTTTTGCGGGTTATTTTGATGTTAAAGAAAAAGTCGGGGAAGATGAAATGAAAAATATCCCTCTGGGGGCTGTCGCTGTTTGGACATTGGGGGATAAGCTTGCCGCCGGCCTTCAGCAGTTAATGGCAGGCGCGAGATTATTTAATGTGTCTCAGATTTCCAGGAACGATATTTTTTCCGCAAACCGCGAAACAGAAAAGGAAACCGGCATAAGATATATGACGGATGTGAATGACGAAACCGCGAAAAAGATATTGAGCTTATAGCGGTGCAAAAAAATTCCAGGTACTGTAAATTTTGGCAGACTGGTATTGCTTGCCACGTTACTATGGCAATATTACATTGGAGGAAGCCATATGAAAGTTTTATTGGTTAATGGAAGTCCGCATAAAGAAGGCTGCACCTATACGGCCCTTGCCGAGGTCGAGAAATCCCTGAATGAGGAAAATATTGATACGGAAATTTTCTGGATTGGTATTAAGCAAGTCGGCGGATGTATCTCGTGCGGTTCTTGCAGAGGCGCCGGGGAATGTATATATGACGATGTAGTGAACGAATGTCGTCCGAAAGCAATGGGCGCGGATGGGTTTATATTTGGTACTCCCGTACATTACGCGTCAGTATCAGGCAGCATGACAGGATTTATGGATCGACTTTTTTACTCAGATTTGCTGGGTCCTGAAAAAAGTACCTTTACTTTTAAACCGGCGGCGGCGGTTGTTTCCGCCAGACGAGCCGGAACAACCGCGACTTTTGACCAAATGATAAAGTATTTTACTATAAATCAAATGCCGGTTGTATCCGCCAGTTATTGGAACATGGTTCATGGCGCGAAGCCCGAAGAAGTCTTGCAAGACGCGGAGGGAATGTTCACTATGCGAGAGCTGGGTAAAAACATGGCGTACTTGCTACAATGTTTGGAGGCGGGCAAGAAGGCGGGTATAAGACATACTGTGATGGAAGAAAAGCCGTTTACCAATTTTATTAGATAGTTAAGACGTAAGTATTTTCCAACGACATTTCCCAACCGCCCAAACAATGAGTAATATGATCAGGCAATCGGCGAAGTATGCGAACAGTTCGTCCATTCGCTTGCTTCATAGGCACTAGCCTATTAATTTGTTAAGAAAAGCGAAGCGGAGTTTAACTCTCGCCTCGCTTTTCTTGATCAATAATAAATCAGTTTAACGCTTAGTTCATCTCATTGCCCCGAGTTCTTTCTCAATTTCTTCAAGGGTAATGTTCTTTAGTATTTCATCACGCTCTAAAGTGTAATCTTCATATCCTGTACTGAATTGGCGCATGAACTGTACTTTATCGTTATTGCCGCGCTTTAACCCGCCGTGTTGCGTTAAACTTATAACCGTCCTAATTCCTCTAACTTTTCCTTAAGGTTAGCAATCCTAACAGAAATGGGTTCGTCACCATCAGGCAAGTCCTTTTCAGGACTGCTAATAACTAAATTAGAAAGCCGGGATTTAATTGCCATTCTACCGTAGAAAAAACGCCACCTTTGAATGTTTATCTGTGCTGCAAACCAACATAATTCATTGAGCGACATTTTGAATTTGGGGATTAGTACTCTAACCGAACTTCCCCCGTTCCCTCTTGCCATAAATCGCCACGGTTGGACGTAAGCCTGCCCGAATGCAGTAACAGTAATCCCACCGAGACCAAACATTTCTTCCTGTTCTTCTGAAACAAGCCTAATCACGCTATTAAAAATATCACCGCTTGAAATATATGGACAATTTCCAACAGTATAGTTTTTTTCGCCTGAAGATTTGCCGTTATATACCTCAAAGAAATAGCTTACGGGCTTTGTGATATTTAATGGCACATTTTTCAATGTCGTATCAACATCGGGAAAACTTTCAAGTACCTCGTCAGCTATTTCGGGTATGGCAGTCACGGTTTGAAAAATTGACATCAGTACAGCTTTCTTAACAATCTGCAATTCTTCTTCTGAAATATGCGGTTGCTCTAACCATTGTTGTGGACTGAATTCCTGCCCATCCAGAACAGATTCAGCTTTTATAACCGTAGCTATTGGTGAAACAAAATTAACTTTCTTTTGAAACTTATTGAAACACCGAATAACATCAGGTATTTGCGAGCCATCGCACTGCACCCGCTTGCCTTTAAGTTTTGCAAATCCGTCGTTCCATATACGCCCCATAAATACCCCATCACCGTTATCCATTGGTATATGGGCTTTCGCAATAAGTATTGAAGTGGGCGCGGCAGTCGGATAGAAAAGGTCTTCAGGCAAACTTATTACACCAACGAGAGTGTGTTTTTTTATGAATGAGCTACGCCATATAGCATTGTCAGAATCGGCAAATATACCCGCCTTTACAACACAAGCTAATAATCCTCCGGGCTCCAACGCGTCCATTGCAGCGTCGATAAAATCTCTTTCCGGTTCATTTTCCTGTGAAAAAGGTGGGTTAAGAAATGCCCTTGTAAAATTTCCCTTAACGCTCTGTCGATTTTGCTCATCAAAGCAATCGCCATTTTCAATATGGCTTTTACCATCGCCTCTAAAAAACATATTTAACGTTGCTAACGCCCATACGGTCGGGTTTGTATCAAACCCATATAATGACTGTTTCACCTTTTCAATAGCTTTAGGTCCTTTTGCGGTGGACATCATTTTATCAAATGCAGACACTAAAAAACCGCCCGTACCGCTCGCGATGTCAATGACTTTATCCGACATACGCGCACCGATTAAATCTACGCATAATCGCGTTATATGCCGGGGTGTAAAGACGATACCCAATGCGTTATTGTCATACCCATAGCGTAAAAAAGCTTCATACAACAATCCCAAGAAGTCGGTGTCAGTTTGAAGAACCGAGCGGATATTCAACCGCTTCAACAAAGATACCGCCCGCTGTATCTTAGGGGAAAGCCTATCATAGTCATTTCCAGTCATTCTTAAAGAGTCTTTTAACTTCTGCTTTTTGTTAGCATCTAAATCTATGCTTTCAGAAATTGCCGCGCTTGCTAATGTGTTGATGGATTGCAACTCTTTACCGGTTGAAAGATCTATTTCGCCTTGATACATTGCGGTAATAATTGCACCAATGACTTTTGGGCGTAAAGGTGCTTCTATTTTTGCACTTCTTAGAATGGACGATATTTCAATAGCAGTCTCGATAAACTCTGAACTGCTTGGAATAGAAACCGTTGTTGTTGCATCGTCAGCTTGCAAAGCTAACTCAACTTCTCGCGTTGAAGGAATAGTAGTCAATTCATACCCACATGATTTCAATAATTGCCATTGAGTGTCTTTAAGATACTTTACTATTACTTGATAGCCATTATCATTTTCGCCGGCTACGCCGATAGCAAACTTAATAGAATATAAACCTGTCATATTTATGGTGTCAGCATAGTCAACAGCTTCATTTATAGCCTGGCTGATTTTTTTGAAGTCGTTTTTTACTTCAATTATAATTTTAGGGTCAGATTTCAAACACATTAAAAAATTGGGTTTGTCTGCGCCCAATCCAATATCAGGAAACATATCTACTATTTCTTGTTCTTCTAAGAAGTCACCATTTTTTGAAACGTGGGCGACATTCCATCCGCGCTTTGATGCAATGTTACGCACAAAATATCGTGTACGGCTCTCAGCTCTTTTTTTGTTTTTCATAGCACAAGCGCTCCTAGGTTAAATAATCAATTAAAATATATAAATAATCTTAAATATTTTAATAAATTATATTGTTTATAATAAAAATCGTTTACGCGACATTTACAATAAATGGACATAACCCTATGCCC
>JAISRJ010000080.1 GCA_031273705.1 Clostridiales bacterium | reverse complement strand
GGGCATAGGGTTATGTCCATTTATTGTAAATGTCGCGTAAACGATTTTTATTATAAACAATATAATTTATTAAAATATTTAAGATTATTTATATATTTTAATTGATTATTTAACCTTATCAAAGGGGGTGAGGGCTTAATGTGCGGCGCGAGAAAAATCGCCGGATACGCGCTGGCGATCTTGGTTTGCGTAACGGTTCTTTTATTCTACTTTGGTTTTTATCGAATTATTTTAGCCGACGGAAACGAGCTGATCTCCTCCGCTTTAGACTCTCACTTGACGGATCTTCGTGTACAGGAGAATAAAGGCAGGATAGTTGATCGAGACGGGCTGGCATGGCCGACACGGATTTCATCGGCTAAAGAAATGCTAATCCAACTGGAAAGCGAAGAGAACGCTTCTATCGCCTTAGATTCTGTGTATCATTTATTTTATTCCGACGACCACGGATTGGCGCGATCTAACGCTATTCAATTCTTTGGCCGAGCGGACGGAAGCTTTGACGCCATTGACGGAGTGCGGGATTTATATGAAAAAAAGGGATATGACCTTTACTCCACGATCTCCGGCAATTTAAATCAGCAGCTATATAAAGCGTTAAAAAATTCAGGAGCGGATCACGCCGCCGCCATTATTACAAACTATCAAACCGGCGAGGTGTTGGCATATACTTCCATACCGTCGGTATCTGTGGGCGATCCAAACATCTCAAAATACGACGAGTCTTATAATGAAAAAAGCGCCTGGATGTTGGACCAGGTAACCAACGAAATATTTCAGCCGGGGTCTATACAGAAAATCGCGACCGCGTTGGGAGCGATTCGCCATCACAGCAGAATTAATATAGAAAGAATGGAGGAAGCAATCTACGAATGTACGGGATCGCTTGCGTTCTCCGAGAATAAAATCGTCACCTGTCCATACCCTCATGGTGAAGTTACTCTTACCCAAGGTTTTGCGAGATCCTGCAACTGTATGTTCGCCTGGCTGGCCTCCGAGTTGGGGGGAGATCTTATGACTCAAACAAGCGAAGATCTTGGCTATAACAAAACCTTTGAATTTATGGGCCGCAGATTGATTTATCCCGTAAGTAAATATATATTGCCCGTAGACAGAACAGAATTCGGAATGGCGTGGAGCGGAGCGGGGCAGGACGCGGACGGCGTAGACGTCAAGGCTATGCCATACCATATAATGGTAATGCTTAGCGCGATTGCAAACGGCGGTCAAGCGTATGAACCTTACGTCGTCTTAGGGTTAGCCGACAGAATGACCGGTGAATTTATATCCTCAGCCAAACCTAAATTGATCAAGGAAGGCCTGATAAATTTATCCTCGAACGAAGCGAGGGATTTGCAAGCGCTTATGGAAAGTGTATGCTCTGAAAACGGAACAGGCGCGCATTTGGGCGGCAGAATGAAGGCTTTGGGTTACTCGGTCGCCGGAAAGACCGGAACGGCTGAAATAGGCAAGATAATAGAAACGCTTGAGCAAAATGGTGAAGTGGGGCTTTCCAGCCTGAAGGGTAATATTTCTTGGATTGCTTGCTATGTAAAAGAAGTGCCGGTCGCGATGGTTATTACCGCGGTGCGTCCAAAAGATATCGCCGCGGCGGACATCGCGATCGATATACTGCCGGAAGCTATCGAATTAATGAGGTGAACTGATGCATTTGAGCGCGTTGTATGAAAAACCATTTGCCGGCACGGGTCTCCCTCAACCAATTAAGGATTTGGACTATTTGGGGATATTCCTGATTTTGCTAATCATAGCGATAGCTTGCGCGGCGATAGTTTTCCTTCTGGATATAACGAATAAAAAATCACTTAACGAAGAAACGTCCGAAGCGCCGCCAATCCCGATAAAAGCGTCTTCGGTAAGACCGGCCGCTGTTAAAACTCCTCCGGCGGCCACGAACACTGACACACCGATACACATACAGGTCATGCTAAGGAATATAAAAATGGCGGATGATAATTTATTCTACATACAAATCCCCGGCGGAAGTCAAGAAATGACGCTAAGGCAGCTTTTATCAGACAGAAAATGGACTCGGACGTTAGATTTAAAAGATCTTTCCGTCCGCCGCCAGCCAAAGAACGGCACCCTGGAAATTTGGCTGGGCAAGTGGCGCGAGTGGACGCCTCTGGAAGATGTAAGAATAAATACTCCGGAGGGCGGTATAATTCAGTTCAGATACGTGAGATAATCCCCCGGCGGCGGGCAGACGTTTGCCGCCGGGGGTGAGCTTCGCCCTGCAAAGAAGTCTTACTCTTCACCGGACATATTCTTAAAGCTCTTCTCCTTTTTCACTCCCGTAATCCTTTGAAGACGCTCGTTCCACGTAACCGTGTAATCATTAGCCTCCAACACGTCCCTTATACTGACTATAGACTTATTCTCCATAATCTGATTTATCAGATTAAGCGAAATATAAAACCTGCCCGCGATGTTCTTCGCTTCAACCTCGTAGTTTATCCCATCCACCGTCAGATTTATATATCCCTCCGGCAGATTGGATTTTTGCATATATTCATTAATGTCATTTTTAAGCTTTAACCACTCGCTAGGGTTTTTTGTATAATAAACCGGACACGTCTTGCCGGTCACCTCGTTATGTGTATAGATGGATTTCATCGGATCGAATCCGTGCCGCACGCACATGTCGGCGCATAACTCGACCAGGCTTTGCCTGGTTTTATTGTTAAACTTCCCTTGCTGATCGGGATGACAGTTCTCGATTCCATAGTATATACTATTATTTTTCTTCGCTTGCTCTATAAAAGCATTACCGTATGCCACACCAGCGTGCCACGCGATTTCCGTTTCGGGTATACAGCGTATAATTTCCCCCGAAAGCCCGACAATATAATGAGAAGAAACTTGGTTTCCGCCATTCTCAAAATAATTCCGGTTAGCCATTGCCGACGTGTTTGGGTTGCCCACATAGTGAACCACTATGCCCTTTGGCGTAATCGCCTTACCCGGTCTGCCGTGAACTGCGCCCGTTGTTAAAAGCGCGTCAGTGATTTTCATATTTTTACCTCCTTGTCACTGCTATTATTATTGTATGTCCGAATAAGACAGGCGTTCATTATCGGCAGCTTAAAAATTTTATCTACTACAAATATCCCAAACGTTTGACCTATACAAAGAAAAACGATATAATTCCTCTAAACATTTCATATCTCATCCAGGAGGGAACCATGAAAAAATTACTCTTAATAATTACTATAATCTTTGCCTTTAGCGGTTGCGGTCGAAACACTGTAATTGACACATCTACCCCAACCCCTACAGAAGTTGAAGTTCATCAAGAGCAGGTTGAAATTCCCACAGGCGACTATGATCAGGTTTTCGGTGAAAATATCGAAACGCGATTTGAGTTGACCGAATCTCAAAGGGCACTCTATGACGCGTATGTTAAGGATTTTAATTTCGATACTTCACTGCTGAAGGATGCCAGCGCCATCGATACGGCTCATATCTATATAGAATGCGGAATAAACGGTTTGTGGGAAGGCGAATACAATCTGTTCTATTTTAAAAGCAAACCTCTGTCAAAGGTATCCTATAAGGAAGAGAACGACAAGGATCTTGCCACTTTGGATATTCGTACAAGACGAGACATGGCAAATATTGTATTCCCGTTTCTAAGCGACGGCGAGTTTACAGACAACGGCGACGGTACGGGTTATATTGATTTTGAATCCGTTCACCCGGAAGATTATTCTAAACAAACATTAATCTATATGCGCGTTAATATGGTTCAATCAGACGGTGTCTGGTTGATTGACTTCGATAATAAATTTGAATATCCTACGATATAAGAATTTGTGATTTACTTATTTTCTTATCAAAAAAAGCTGGGGGGCTTTTCTATGGATGGAAAGAATGGCTGGAGTTTGCTGATTATGTTGCTGGCAGGCTTGGTAATAGGAGGGTTTTTGGGGTTTTATTTAGGTCAGTATCCCGCTCTTAGCTGGTTGAATTATGGTAAGACGTTCGGCTTGGATCAGCCATTTGACATAGATTTGGGTATAATACATTTAGTATTTGGCATTAATTTTAATATTAGTATTTCGGGCATCTTAGGACTGGCATTAGGCGCTTTCGCGCACAAACGATTGTAGTCTTATTTTGGGCGGTATTGTATTGAGACGTTTATTTCGTAAGAGAAATGATCTATATGACAGGCTTTCGGAGCTGCTTGCCGATATAAAACCGCCAACGCTTATTTTGGACGCGCTTTGGCAGGAACAATTTAAGAATCACAAGTCAACCAAAATCATTTCTTTAGAAAGAAAGATTACCGATTTAATGAAAGAACACGCCAGATACCGCGAAACCGAGGAAGATTTAATCAGGAAAAAAAAGGAATGCCTGCGCCACATAATTAATCTTTCACAAGACGCCCACAACAAAAACAGCCTGGAGGCAAAAGAGGCGATAAGCGAATTTCAAAAAGCGGTGCTGGATATAAACAACGAATTGGAACAAATAGAGAAAAAATCTGATAAACTGCCCCCGCAACTGGATAAGGCAAACCGTGAGATGATGCTGGAAACAGTTTTTGGCATTTATTTTAATCTGCGCAAAAGCAGAGCGCGCAGCCAAGCGCTTATTCCTATAATAGAAAAGATTAGGTTGGAATTGCGGCAGGCGACAGCGGAAAAAGCGGATTGCGAAGAAGAAGCGGCGCGCACATACCAACTACTTCATAATATGATAGGTTCCGAGCTTCTGAACCTATTGGATGGAGTCCTGTCCGGGTTTAACAAAGAAAGAAGAGAAGTATGATCTATGGAGTCGGTACAGATATAATTGAAATAGAACGCGTAGCTAACGCTATAAAAAATCCACGTTTTATAAGCAGAGTCTACTCCAAAGAAGAGCAGAGTTATTGCGCGGTTAAGTCGCCGCAGACTTACGCCGGTCTATTTGCCGCAAAGGAAGCCGCGGTAAAATCTATCGGTATTGGGCTTGGTCGTTTTCAGCTGAACGAGGTGGAGATTTTACATGACGCGAGCGGCAAACCCATGGTAAATCCAAGAGGCGCGTTTGCGATACTTTGCTCTGAAAACCGTTGGGGGTTTTTTATAAGCATTTCACACTGCAAAACAACAGCGGCCGCGACCGCAGTCGCAGTAATTTCAGACATGCCTGAGTGAAACCGTCCGCTACGCCCGGCAGATTATATCCATGAGTGTGTACAGTTTATCAATTGGACAAAGAAATACAAAAGGTGGAAATTCAATGAAGGTTGTTTCCCGATCTCAAATGAGAAGAATTGAGCAATTCGCGATAGACGATGTGGGTCTGCCGGGGCTGCTGCTGATGGAAAACGCGTCTTTGCGTCTGTTGGAACACTGCATGGCTTATCTGGCGGGCAAAAAGAACCCCAAGGTATTAATTGCGGCGGGTACGGGCGGAAACGGCGGCGACGGACTGGCTCTGGCCAGACATCTCCATCTAAAGGGGGTGGAGATTCGCATTATACTTGTCGGAGATTCTTCGTCGGTACGAGGCGATTCCCTCATAAATCTGGAAATCGTCCGTAAGATGGGGCTGTCTATAGAACCCATCCCAATCGGCGAGAGTGTCTTTGATGTACCCTATGCCATAGAGTCCTGTGATATGGTCGTGGACGCGTTGTTTGGAATAGGTCTGGAACGGCGTGTTGAGGGCAGTTTTGAATATATCATCGATATGATTAACACATACGCAAAATATATCATTTCCGTAGATATACCATCGGGCATAAACGCCGATACCGGTCAAGTGATGGGCAAAGCCATAAAGGCCAACATGACCGTAACACTCGGGTATCCAAAAATAGGAATGGTCCTTTATCCCGGGGCGGCTTATACCGGTAAAATAGAGGTCGCAGATATTTCATTACCCCCGACTTTGGCTGCCGATACAAATATGAGAATTTACACGGATGAAGAAATCCCATCTCTGCTGCCCGTGCGGCGGCAAAGATCCAACAAGGGCAGTTTCGGACGGATTTATGCCTTTACGGGTTCTAACGCAATGCCCGGCGCGGCCGTACTTTCATGCGCGGCTGCTTATAAAGCGGGGGCGGGTTATGTTTGCGCCTGCGTTGTACCGTCTGTGGCAAGTATAATTCACCAGAGTGTGAAAGAAGTTGTTACTCACATTTTACCGGAAAAATCCGGGATGCTCTATAAACGCAGCTTTGACGCTATATCTGAGGGTTTGAAACGGGCCGATGTAATATATGTCGGGCCGGGGTTGGGCGTCGGTGAGCACGTGACGGAATTTGTTTTCGCGCTACTGGAGGCTGCCAATGTACCGATTGTCATCGACGCGGATGGGCTTAACGCCGTCTCGACGAATGTAAATATTCTGAAAAAAATCCAATCCCCCTGTATAATAACCCCACACCCGGGCGAAATGAGCCGCCTGACCGGATTGACTATACAAGAAATTTTGGATAACACCATAAATGTGGCCGGTGAGTTTGCTCGCGAATTTGAGGTTGTAACGGTATTAAAGGACGCCCGTTCCGTATGCGCCAGTCCGTCCGGGCACAATTATATTAACGCGAGCGGATGTTCCGCCCTTGCGAAAGCCGGATCAGGCGACGTGCTTACGGGTATTATCGCGGGATTGCTTGGGCAGGGGTTAGATACCTTTACCGCGGCCAACCTTGCAATGTATATTCACGGTAAGGCGGGCGAACGCGCGGGCGAGGAATTATCAAATTACAGTGTGACGGCTACGGATTTGCTGGAAAAAATTCCCGCTGTTTTGAAACGCTTTGAATCCAAGCCCTAACCCCCCGCAAGTATTAATAAGCTCTTTGTTGGCTAGAATATAGCCATTACTTAAAAATTCACAACAAGGAGCTGTTTATTTATTTTAGTACCTATACGAAGAGTAGCGGCCGCAATCATTTTTTCCTTTATAATATGCAATACGGTAACGGTTAAAGGCAGTGTCGCAGCGCCAAAATATCGAATTGTTTTGGATAATAAAAGAATCAACCCATCTGTTTCACCGATCTTCATAGAAAATGAAATGTATCTTCCTTTAAGATATATATGCGAAACCCTTGGCGCCAGCGTCACTTGGAATCCGGATACGAAAGAAGCGACAGTCGCCCGCGGGGAAAAAAGCAAAACAACCGGTGAAAAGATTGTGAACGACGTTATGATGACTCCGCCGGATTTCTTTGAGGATGTCTTTGGCGCGAAAACAAGACAATTGTCATACAATATCATTACTATCAACACAAATGGAAAAAAGACGACCGAAGCCGAAGCTTTGGCGGTCCTGCCCAGATATAATAACTATACGGAAGAGGATCTGGAATGGCTTTCTAAAATAGTGGAGGCGGAAGCAAAGGGAGAATCGTACCCTTCAAAACTGGGGGTCGCCAATGTGATTATAAATCGTCGAGACAGCGGTTTGTATCCCTCAACTATTAAGGACGTGATTTTTGATCGAAAATATGGCGTACAATTCACACCTACCATAAACGGAGCTATAAACAATTCCCCGTCTACCGAAAGTTACATTGCCGCTCTAGAAGCCCTTGAAGGGCGCAATAACGCGGAGCACACTCTATTTTTCATGAACCCTGTAATCGCAAAATCGAACTGGATTGCGAATAACAGACAATATGCCTTTACTATCGGCAGACACAGCTATTATTATTAATATTTGATTTTACCCTAAAGTGTACAAAACCCGCAAAGGAATAATCCTCTGCGGGTTTTTTAGAATATATGGCAGTTTTACAAAATGAGCAGTCTCACAAATGAGCGGTTTTAAAAATGAACTTTTCCGTTTGTATTTTAAATTGCTGAAACATGGGCGGTAAGGGATTCGAACCCCTGACATCCACCACGTCAAGATGGCGCTCTACCAACTGAGCTAACCGCCCGATAACAAAATCATAATAGCACAGGATATACAAAAATACAAGCGATAATTTCAAATTTTTTCTAATTGGTTGTAAAGGTTTTTACGTTATGTTAGAATAGGCACTGTACTTTAGAAGCTCATCACTGTAAAAAACACAGTACCGTTATGTTTTTATACTCGCGAGTATAATTTTCAAATAAATGACAAATGAAATCGCTTCGGGGGTATGTGTTTGGAAAATATAATCGAGCTGCGCGGCGTTAAAAAGATCTACCGCATGGGTCCGGAGCGAATTCCCGCGCTTAGCGACATTAATCTGTGCTTTGAAAAAGGACAGATTTACTGTCTGCTGGGCACCTCCGGGTCCGGAAAATCCACTTTGTTAAATATAATTGCCGGTCTGGAAAAGCCTTCAGCCGGTGAAATAATTTTTAATGGCAGTCATATAGAACAAATGTCCGAAAAGCAACTGGCTTTGTTTCGTCAGAAATACGTCGGCTTTGTCTTTCAGTCCTATAACCTGCTTCCCACACTTACTGCCCTTGAAAATGTAACGCTGCCCTTGATTTTTTGCGGCGCTCCAAAGAAAATACGCCAGAGACGGGCAAGGGCAATGCTAAAAGCCGTCGGTCTGGAAACTCGGTATAACCACAAACCCTCCGAAATGAGCGGCGGACAGCAGCAACGCGTAAGTATAGCGCGCGCTTTTATAAATAACCCGCAGGTGATTTTCGCCGACGAACCCACAGGCAACCTGGACACTAAAACAACCTTCGATATGATGGATCTGATTACCGGTATCGCCCATGAACGAAAACAGACTTTAATCATAGTAACCCACGATATTGAAATAGCGCATTACGCCGACACTGTTATCCATATTCGCGACGGTTTGGTAGAATCTGTAGAGTCCGCGCGCGAACCTGGCCCGTCGGTTGAGAAAGAGAGTGATTTATTTGAATAGAACGAAGATCAAATTTATATTCATTACAGCTTGCGTAACTATGTTTTTGTGCCTTTATATGTCATTAAAAATCGGGTACGCGGCAGAACCAACGCCTACCGATAACTCCGCTTTGGATGATCTGCAAAACAATTTGCAGTCTCAATTAGATACGATATACGATCACCTGAATAACATGGAACAAACCGCGGCCCCTACACCTGTGCCCCCGACGCCCACCCCCATAATAGCCCCAAAGGTAAAACTTGTCGCTCCGCAGACTGTCTCGCTTACGGCGGGGCGGCTGCAAGATGTAAGGCTGACCATAAAGAACGTTGGCACCGCGCAGGCAAGTTCATTTCTTGCTTCGGTCGCCTTGACCGGCGAGGGTGTTTTCTCAATGACGTTTATTGATAATTCCAATATAGTGAACAATATCCCCGAAAACGCCGAACGCGATATGACTCTCCGATTTGTCACCGACAAAACAGCCAAACCCGGTACATACAATATAGAACTCAGATATTCTTATCGTGACGCTGCGGGCACCAATCACACCGAAAGCGACACTATTATCGTTAAAGTAACCAATTCAAGTTATGGCGGAGGAATAGCGCTGCGCGACTTCAAGACCGACCCGGCTGTTATCTTGCCCGGCACGGCTTTTGAGCTTAGCGTGACACTGGCTAATACAGGCGCGGTGGAAGTCACTAACTTGCAAATCGCTTTAGACGGACTAAAATCTGACGGCATAAGTCTGACAGGCGACGGCAATGTTTATCGCTCGCTGTTTTCATGGGGCTCGGAAGAAAAACTCGTATTTAAAATGATTGCCGCCAGAAAAGCCGCGGGTTCATATCCTATTACATTCAACATAACGGCCAAAAATCCCGATGGTGAAAAGGTTGAAACAACATTCTCTTACTATGTAAATATTAACGCGGGTGATCTTATTGCAGCCGAGCCTCCTGTCATTGAAATTGTAAGTTTGACCGAACCGGGCGGCGTCTACGGTGTGGGCGAAAAATTTAGTTTTACGCTGTCTTTGGCTAACAACGGCGGCTCAACCGCCAAGAATGTAAAAATAATTGCGGACGGCGGCGATACTGTCGTACCTATGTCGGCGAATACCAGACTCATTGGCTCTTTAGCCGCGGGCGATACACAAAATGTCTCTTTCTTATTTGCCGCTACCGCCGACGCAAAGACACAAAATTACTCAATCCATTTCACTTTGACTTACCAAACCGGTTCATCCGTATATCCCGGATCTGACAGTTCCGAAACGGACGGTTCTTCTACGGAAGATTCTTCACCCGAGACCATTACGATAGAACAGTACGCCGGCGTTAATATCTCTAATCCGCCCATACCTACAGAGACCCCCATACCGGATCCGGAGAGTATAAAAATAAGCAAACCCAAGATCATCATCTCCAGTTACAAGACAGAGCCTGGAATTGTAAGCGCGGGTAAAGAATTCATTCTTACCCTGGATTTTAAGAACACACATAAAGAAAAATCTATAAATAATATCAAGATAGTACTGGAAGCATTAGAGACGACAAACGAAAAGGGCAGTGTATTTTCTCCTGTCAATTGCAGCAATACTGTATTTATAGATCAAATTGCCCCGTCCGACGTCGTTACTCACACATTAACCATGTTCACAGTGCCGGACGCCACGCCCAGAACTTACACTTTATCCTGCAAATATAACTATCAAGACGACGACTATAATGATTATACGGAAGAAGAGCAAATAGGCGTTAGTGTAAAGCAGATAATAAAATTAGAAACGGGACAAATCACTGTTCCTCCGGAGGGTATAGTAGGCGAGCCGGTATCACTCTATTTTAACATTGTCAATTCCGGGCGGGTTACGCTTAACAATCTGCGCGTGACGGTGGACGCCGATATGGACGTATCGGGGGCGAATATGTTTATGGGCAAGCTGGCTGTCAGCGGCAGCGCGTACTACGACGGCACGATGATACCAACTACACCCGGCAGTACAAAAGGGAAAATTATTATAAGCGGCGAGGACGATACAGGTGAATTATTAGAGCTGACGCATGATTTTAGTATGACGGTCAGTGATTTTTCTTTTACGGAAGAAGAATTTCCTATAGACGATCAATTTATAGAAGAGGAACCGAGCGGATTTTTTGGGCACATAATTATGAATCCTTTAGTATGGATTATCGGAGTAATTATTTTGGTCGCCGGCGTTGCGGCGTTTATCATTCTAAAGCGAAAACGCAGACAAAAGAGTTGGTCGCAAGATGAGTAATCTGGATGTGTTTAGCATGTGTGTCCGCAGTTTGTTAAAACGCAAATTGCGTACATTCCTTACAATATTGGGGGTTATAATCGGCACTGCCTCTATAGTTACAATGATCTCTCTGGGGCTGGCAATTAATGAAAGATTCGCGCAAGAAATAGATAACATGGGCGACGTTACGATAGTCACGGTCTATAATTTTTCTCCGCCGTCCGAAAACTCGGCGGCGTCGGTTAGAGCCGCCTCGCTGGACGACAACGCGGTTACTAAGATAAGTAAGATTCCCGGCGTGCGAGCCGCCACGGCTTTAATCAATCTTAATCTTATGTTTAAAAGCGGGCAATATATTATGCCCTACTGTACTGTATACGGCATTTCCCCGGGCGCGATGGAAGCTATGGGCTACGCGGCGGCGGAAGGACGTCTGTTGGAGCCCGGAGACAAAGAAAATGTTGTTTTTGGAGCGAAAGCGGAATTACAATTCTATAAAAATAACGACTATACTTATTACAGTGAGAGACTGGAACAGGATAGGATGGGCGAATCGGTAGAAACACTGGTAGACGTCCTTTATGATAGGATTACTATGTCATATGACTATCGCTTTATATACGGCAATCAATCCGAAGAGGAAAACCCGGAATCTACTCCGGTAAAGGCGTTTAACATCAAAAGTGTAGGCATACTGGAAGAAAGGGATTATCAGACCGATCAATCAGTTTTTATGGATATTACAGCCGCTCGTAAATTAATGGAAGATCAACGCAAGGCGGAACAAAGTCAAAGTCAGCAATACGGCTATTTTTCCGGCAGCCAGAACGCTCAGCGTCAAGGCTATGATACCGTGAAAGTAAAGTGCGTGGATTTAAACATGGTGCGTTCGGTTAGCGACGAGATAAACAAAATGGGTTTTTACGCCGAATTCCCCACATCCAATCTTGACAGTCTGCAATCCATGACCACCGGTATGCAGGCGATGCTGGGCGCCATAGGCGCGGTTTCTATGCTGGTGGCAGCCATTGGGATAGCCAATACAATGGTCATGTCTATCTATGAGCGTACCCGTGAGATAGGTGTCATGAAGGTCATAGGCGCGGCGTTGTCAGACATTAGAAAATTATTCTTGCTGGAAGCCGCCCTAATCGGCATTACAGGGGGTTGTACAGGGGTTTTGCTAAGTCTGGGTATCTCATATTTGCTAAACAACGCTAAGCTGGGAATATTCGACGCGTTTTTTTCGGGGCTTGGCGGCGAGACAGGCGTTATTTCTTTAGTCACACCTTCATTATGCGGTATCGCGATACTTTTTTCGGCTGTTATAGGGCTGTTTTCCGGTTACTTCCCCGCGCGGCGCGCCATGCGTCTAAGCGCGCTTACCGCGATTAAAACAGACTCGTAGCATAAAACGGCATAACACCGGGCCGCGCAACGCGCGCCCTCACGGGAGGAATGTACATGAGAATATTTTCCAATAAAAAGACGTATACTAAAAGTCGGTCAAAGCATTTTAACGCCAAAAGTTTTCAGGCGAAAAATTTCAAACAATTATCCCCGGCGGAAAAAACCATAGGCGTTACACTCGCGCTTATGGCCGCTATAGTCCCACTGATAGTACATTATGTAGAGTTGCCGACCGGTCCCGACCTGCAAACCTATATCAATTCGCAGACCACTCACATAGATATGTTCTCGTACTATAAAAGTGTTTGCGTTTTAGCAGCCGGTGCGATTCTGGCTTGCTGTCTGCTGTACCGCCTAACAAAAGCCAAGCTAGATTATAAAAAAATACTGCGGCATCCCTTTAGTATCGCGATAAGCCTGTTCATTCTAACGACCATCGCCTCCAGCGTTCGCTCATTTTATAAGTATACCACATTGCACGGTATATACGAGCGATATGAAAGTGTATTTATACTGTTGTGCTACTTAGTCATCTTCGCGTCCGCGCTTATTTTCACAAAAAGCGCATTTCAATTAAAAATTCTGCTGTGGGGTCTGCTATTCTCCTGCTTCATAATTGGATTGATTGGAACCTTTCAAATTTTCGGCATGGATATTTTTATGACCGATATCGGAAGGTACCTGGTCACCGGTGATTCTAAACGAATTCTCACCTCGCAATTTACCTCCACACGAACCGCGTACACAACTCTCTATAATCCTAACAGCGTAGGCTCATATACGGCTATGCTGCTTCCGATTACCGTGATTGGCGCGTGTGTGAGTTTTAAGAACAAACCTCTTTTTATCGCCTTTATCTCTTGCGCGATTGTCTCATTGTTCACCGCTATCGGGTGTGATTCCGAAGGCGGACTGGTCGGAATAGCGTTCTCCGCGCTGCTGACCGCTGTAATACTTGGAATTAGACTTGTTAAAAATAAAAAAGTAAACAAGCGTACACTCGGACTATTCGGCATTATAATTGTGGTGATAGCAGGGCTTTTTTTTGCTATACCGCCCGTGCGAACCCGCGGCGTCTCTATGCTCAACAAGATATTCCTGACTCTTGGCGCGATGGAAAATAATTTCTTCTTCAAAGATTTATATTTTAACGATGAAATCGCTTCGGTCATTACGAGTAAGGGCGGTTTGCATTTTATATATGAAATGGATAAGAAGGAAGTGACGGTAACGGATGATCTGGCCGTTACGATTGCGCCTGTGTCAAACGAAATAGATTCTGCCACCAATGATATAATATTATCTTATGACGCGCCGGGATACGGGAAATTTCTAGTAAATATAACCGATAACGCTTTCGCTTTTAATATGAACGACGGAATGTTCATGTTCACTTCCGACGAAAATGGAAATATTATGCCTCTTTCCAGAACGCTGCAACCGATAGATCCCCACTATACCCCTCCGTCTTACGGCTTTAAAGGCTACGAACTCTGGGCTTCCAGCCGTGGCTATATCTGGTCGCGAACGATACCCCTGTTACGAAAAAGGCTGATACTGGGCAGCGGTCCGGATACTTTTTTGATAGACTTCCCCCAGGATGATGTCTCGGGAAAAACACAATTTCTGGGAAACCCATATATTACAGTAGACAAGGCTCACAATCTATATCTGCAAACAGGCGTCAATACCGGGCTTATTTCGATGCTCGCACTTATATTTATGTTTGGATGGTATATAACCGCCAGCGCTCTGACATTGATAAAACGCCCCGAATCAAATGAGAACGCCTGGCTTAACAATATGAACCTGGCGATATTGGCGGGGATCAGCGGTTATGTGGTGTCTGTAATAGCTACGGACAGTAATGTTTCTGTTTCACCTGTCTTTTGGATGATATTCGGCATAGGATTTGCCTTATTGCTACAAGGGGGAGCGACTGCTGATGAACAGAGAACGCACCGGTAAAATATTCCTATATGTACTTTGCGATATACTTTTCATAGAGCTTGCTTTTTTGGCGGCGATGAATATCTGGTACACCGGCGCCGTACCGGGCGCGCATACAATTGCCATTCCCAACGCGGCTTGGATTTGGTGGTCGCGCTACATGGCTATAGCCGCGCCGATTGTAAGCCTGATAGTATTCTCGCTCTTTAAGCTGTATAATAATTTATGGAAATACGCCAACTTTGATGAAATATTAAAGATTTTTGTCTCTACTACCATAGTTTTTATAATACTATATATCTTTGATTGGCTGTTTCTAAGCCCAAAGAACATTATACAGCTTTCCCGCAGATTTTTGGTAATAGCCTGGATGATAGAGACCATACTATTCTCTTTTTCCAGATTGGGGTATCGGGCTTTACGGCGGCTGCTCCTATATTTCAGTCACATATTAAGCGGAAAAGCGGGCGTAAAGCGTATAATGGTAATCGGCGCGGGGTTGGCGGGTTCAAACATTGTGCGCGGTTTGATTAACAGCAGGATTCGTGACCGCATACCGGTGATTGTAGTGGAGAAGGACCCAAGTATGGGTAATACCTTGCTGATGGGTGTGCGTGTGGTAAGCCAAATTGATAAAATTGAGGAACTCGCTGAAAAATACAAGATTGACGAGATAATAATTGCCACTCCGAATTCTTCTAACCAAGAACTGCGCTTTATTATTAATCAGTGTACGCAAACCAATTGTACGCTTAAAATTATCCCCCCCGAGAGTGACATATCCGACGGGGCTTATAACACCGGAGTGCGTGATGTAAATATATCCGACCTTATGTATCGCGACGAGGTAAGCCTGGATAACCGCAATATAAGCGATTATTTAGCTAACCGGGCTATATTGATTACCGGGGGCAGCGGTTCGATTGGTTCAGAGCTATGTCGGCAGATTGCCCGATTTAAGCCCCGGCTAATCGTAATTTATGATTTTTATGAAAACTCGGCTTTTGAGCTGGAAACCGAAATGGAGTCGCAATTTCCGCAGATTCCATTCTATGTACGTATAGGTTCTGTGTTGGACATGGAGCGCATAAGCGAGACTTTTGTAGAATTTAAACCGCAAGTTGTTTTCCACGCCGCCGCTCACAAGCATGTGCATTTTTTGGAAGACAGCCCCAGCGAAGCGGTTTTAAATAATGTATTCGGTACACTTAACACAGCTCGCTGCGCCGATAAATACCACGCGGAACGCTTTGTGCTAATCTCTACGGATAAGGCTGTTAATCCCCCCAATATCTACGGCGCTACCAAACGCGTTTGCGAAATGATTGTACAGCGGATGTCGGAAAGCGGCGCCACCAAATTTATGACCGTGCGATTTGGGAATGTGCTGGGCAGTAACGGCAGTATTGTTCATAAATTTAAATGGCAGATAGCGAACGGAGGGCCGGTGACCGTAACCCATCCGGATATGGAAAGATTTTTTATGACTATACCTGAGGCGTGTCAATTGGTTTTGCAGGCGGCAGGGTTGGGGAAAACAGGCAGAATCTTTGTGCTTAACATGGGTACGCCCGTTAACATTACGGAACTGGCGAGAAATTTAATCCGGCTGTCCGGATTAAAGCCGGATAAAGATATAAAAATTATATTTACGCAGCCGCGTCCAGGGGAAAAAATCAAAGAGGAGTTGCTGTTGGATTCCGAGAAAGAAAATATGCAGGTAACGTGCAATAAGAAGATTTTTATTACGAAACAACCGCCTATCGACTCGAAGCAGTTGGATGAGAATCTGAAACAACTATATAACGCTTGCTACGGATCGAGAGAGACGCTTAATAAAATTTTAAAGCGCATAGTTCCAAATTATACAGGCATGGACTTACGGAATGATTCTGTGGAGGTTATGTCGCGCTAGGGGTGTGTAAATGTATAATA
>JAISRJ010000019.1 GCA_031273705.1 Clostridiales bacterium | reverse complement strand
GAAATTTATAGAAAACTTGGGATTAAAGATCCCACAAAAATTGTTTCGTCCTGCTTCAAATAGAATGTAGTGACCTATCGAAAATTTCAAGGTTGATTTTACTGGGCTTTTCGCTTTTTCAGCCGAAAGTCGGGTTAAGGAAAAAATCGAGTCACTGCCGGAATCTCCGCCGGAATCTCCGGACTTCATTACAAATATTTAAGCGAAAGATGTGGAATTTCATGCTTATACGCGGCAAAGAACATTCTAAAACTAAAAGAACAAATTTGGAAAATGACTGGGGGCGAAAATGACTGACATTATAATTATAATTCTCAGTATTCTGATCTTAGGGATACAGATTATCTTGTTGTTAAAAAAACCGGAACCTGTGGAAGACGACCGAAAATTAGAAGAACAGCGGCGAATGCACACAGAGCTGATTCAGCAAACAAACGCCTCTAGCCGCGCTTTGCGGGAAGAACTGGACAGCAAACTTAATCGGATTAGAGATTCTTTAGGCACGGCTCTTAACGAGAACAAAGATTCTGTTACTATGATTTTATCGGAAAATAAAGACTCGCAGCATAAAGCCCTTACGGCTTTTTCCAGGGCGACCGGCGAAAATCTAAACAAGATTATGATTGACGTAAACGAGCAGCTTAGAATCTCGAATGAATCCCAAAACGCTAAGCTAACTAATCTTTCGGAGAGAACCGGCAAAAGCATGATAGAAATACGCAACAAACTGGACGAACGACTTGACAAAATTCAAACTGAGATGAAATCCTCACTGGTCACATTGCGGGAAAGCAACGAGAAGAAACTGGACGAAATGCGGCAAACCGTCGATGAGAAATTGGAAAAAACTCTGGAAACCCGTTTGCAGAAATCTTTTGAAACGGTCAGCACACAACTCGAAAGCGTTAACAAAGGGCTGGGCGAAATGCGCAGTGTGGCGGAATCTGTCGGTTCGCTTAATAAAGTGCTTTCCAATACGAAAACCCGTGGCATAATGGGCGAAATTCAGTTGGGACAGATTATAGAAGATATGCTTCCGCCGCATTTGTATGATACTGAGGTACCCACGTTCAAAGGCTCCAAAGACAGGGTTGAATATGCCGTAAAACTTCCCGGCGCCGAAGAGCGGCAGCATGTATACCTGCCAATCGACTCGAAATTTCCACTGGAAGATTATTACAGGCTTGAGGAAGGATACGAAAAATCCGACACCGAAGCCATCGACAGATCACGTAAGGCGCTCTTTGCGCGGCTTAGAAGTTTTGCGGGTGATATTAAAAACAAATATATTTCCCCACCGGAGACCACGAATTTTGCGATTATGTTTTTGCCGACCGAAGGGTTGTATTCCGAAACAGTCAGAAATCCAATTTTTTGTGAGGAGTTGCGCAAAGAAGGCATTATGGTTGCCGGGCCGACCACTCTGTCGGCTCTTCTGAATTCACTGCAAGTCGGTTTTAAAACCCTGCAAATTCAAAAGGGCGCGGCTCAAATAGAAAAGACTCTGGGTGCCGTAAAGAAAGAATTTGAAATTTTCGGCGGTATCTTGGAAAAGACACAGGATAGAATCACCCAAGCCGGATCCGAGTTAGAAAAGCTGGTCGGTGTGCGAACTCGCGCGATTAACCGTAAATTAAGCGGGGTTCAGGTTTATATCGGTGAGGATTCTCAGCTGTTAATCGAATCGGATTAATAAGTATATATAATTTCTACTGGCAGAGGTTGAAATATGAATTTTAAAATCGGTAACGGCTACGATGTACATAGACTGGCCGAAAATAGAAAATTAATCCTCGGTGGCGTGGAGATTGCACATACAAAGGGATTATTGGGGCACTCCGACTCGGATGTTCTGGTTCACGCGATAATGGACGCTCTGCTGGGGGCGTCAGGGCTGGGGGATATTGGGATGCACTTTCCGGATACATCCGCGGAATATAAAGACATATCCAGTATCATTCTATTGCGAAAAGTCGATGATCTGCTTCATAAAAATAACTTTAAAATCGGCAACCTGGATTGTGTAATCGTTGCCCAAAAGCCTAAATTAGCGAAGTATTTTCCCGAAATGAAAAAAAATGTCGCCGAAAGTTTACATATAAATCCCGCCTGTGTTAATATAAAGGCTACCACTGAAGAAGGATTGGGGTTTACAGGCGCGGAAGAAGGTATCGCCGCTTGGGCAGTCTGCTTATTGGAGCAACGGAGGATATATGAGAATCTTAAAAATTTATAACACAATGAATCGTCGAAAAGAAGAGCTAATTCCCCTGCGGGAAAATAATATTTCTATGTATGTCTGCGGTCCTACCGTTTATGACCTGCTGCATATTGGCAACGCGCGTCCGCTGGTAGTCTTTGACACTTTTAGAAAATATTTGGAACGCAAGGGCTTTAAGGTAAACTTTGTTCAAAATTTTACGGATATTGACGATAAAATTATTAATCGCTCAGCGGAATTAAACATATCCGCCCAGGAACTGGCTGAGAAATATATCGCGGAAGCCGAACACGACATTCGAGGGCTTAACTGCCAGGCTCCGACCGTAGCCCCTCGGGCTACCCAAGTTATGGATGAAATTATTTCCATGATTCAATCTCTAATAGATAAAGGCTTCGCATACGAAAAAAACGGCTCTGTATTTTATAATACCGAGAAATTCAAACATTACGGCGATTTATCCGGCAAGAATATTTCCGATCTTATATCCGGCGCGAGAGTGGATGTTAATGAAGAGAAGCAAAGCCCGTTGGATTTTGTGCTCTGGAAGCCGCAAAAACCGGGCGAGCCGTTTTGGGACTCGCCCTGGGGCGGCGGCCGCCCGGGCTGGCATATTGAATGCTCGGCAATGACAAAAAAATATCTGGGCGACACCTTTGACATACACGCGGGCGGCGAGGATTTGATTTTTCCGCACCACGAAAACGAGATCGCGCAGAGTGAAGCCGCCAACGGTCAAACATTCGCTCGCTACTGGATGCATGTTGGTTTTATAAATATTAATCACGAAAAAATGTCTAAGTCCAAGGGTAATTTTTTTACCCTGCGGGAGATTGCGGAGAAATATTCTTACAGGGTAATACGTTTCTTTATATTAAGCGCGCATTACAGAAGCCCGGTAAACTTTGATGATGTTTCATTGGAAGCCGCCGCCAACGGTTTGGAACGTATATCAAACAGTGTCGGTCTTTTGCGCTACGCGCTGGAAAATAACTCTAACAATCAAACTGAATCCGAAGATAGCATGGAAGATAATATAGTCGAAAGTGTTCGCACCCTTGCCGCCCGATTCGATGAGGCAATGGACGACGATCTTAACACAGCCAACGCTATCACGGCGGTATATGAAATCTGCAAGTTTGCGAACACAAATATTAATTCAAAAACTCCGGCATTCCAGATTGAAGAAGTTCAAAAAATTCTTTTGGAACTTCTGGATATTCTAGGAATAGAAATAGATAAACCTAACCGGGAAAATCAAGAAATTGACCGTTTAGTCGGAAAGAGACAGATTGCCAGAAAAAATAAAGACTGGGCGACCGCGGATTCTATTCGTAAGAAACTTTCCGATATGGGCGTATTATTGGAGGATCGGGCTGACGGTATTAGATGGTATTATAAATGATGGAATTGTCTCCTTTGGCGCTGGCTTATTTGGGAGACGCGGTTTTTGAGTTATTAGTGCGTGAAAAGCTTGTAAGCGGCGGACAACTGCCGATTAAAGATTTAAATGACGCCGCGAAACTCTATGTGACGGCCGCCGCGCAGAAACGATTTTATTTTCGTATATATGATCAATTAACGGAAAAAGAACGATTAACGCTAAAGAGCGGACGAAACTCAAAGCCGCATTCAAAATCCAAAAACGCCAGCGTAACGGATTACCGGCACGCGAACGGGATGGAAACATTGTTCGGGTACCTGTATCTATTGAAAGAATATGAACGAATAAAAGAGATCTTCGCTATGTGTACACCGGAGGGGAATTCCGATGAATCCGAAAGCTCCAGAAACTCAGAACGCTCTGAATGACAAATACATTCTAATAGGTCGAAACGCCGTGTTGGAAGCTTTGACACATCAAAAGGCGCTGGATAAAATCCTGTTAAAAAAGGGTGAACGGCAGGGCAGTCTGATAAAAATAATGGCTATCGCCAAAGAACGCGGAATAATAGTACAGGAAGTAGAACGAGAGCAATTAGATAAATTATCGGAATCCCCCGGAACCCATCAAGGTGTGCTGGGCGTATGTCCGGCGAAAGCGTATGTTGAAATAGACGAGATATTGCGGATTGCCAAAAATATGAATGAAGCTCCGTTTGTAATTTTGCTGAATGGGATAATGGATCCTCATAATTTGGGGGCAATCCTGCGCTCGGCGGAAGCTGCCGGGGTACATGGCGTTATAATTTCAAAACATCGCTCCGTCGGATTAACGCCTGCTGTTGTAAAAACTTCTTCCGGAGCTACCGAACATATACCCGTATGTCGAGTTGCAAATATAAATGACGCTATTGTAAAGTTAAAACAAGCCGGCTTATGGATTACCTGCGCCGACATGAGCGGAACGGAATTATTTAACGCGGATCTATCGGGGGCAGTCGGATTAGTTATTGGCTCGGAGGGAGAAGGCGTGAGCAGATTAACGGCGAAAAACTGTGATTTTAAAGTCAGGATACCAATGTACGGAAAAATAGGCTCACTTAACGCCTCGGTGGCTGCCGCTATAATGATGTATGAAGTCGTAAGAAGGCGAAAATTTTCGGGTGCGTCGCCTTGACCGATTCATCTGAATATGTCTTGGTAGATGGCTACAATGTAATATTTTCTTGGAAAAAACTTAGTGAACTCTCCAAATATTCTCTAGAGGATGCTCGGCTTAAATTAATGGACATATTGTGCGATTATCAGGGCTATAAGCAAAACCATGTTGTTTTAATTTTTGACGCTCACTTAACGCATGGCGGCTACGGCTCGGAGGAACACTATAATAATATTAAAGTTGTATATACAAAAGAATCTGAAACCGCCGATAATTTTATAGAGCGCGCGGCTGCCGATTTAAGAGGGCGAACCGTGCGCGTTGTAACCTCTGATTATACGGAACAGATAATAATATTAGGCAAAGGAGCGACGCGGATCAGCGCGCAAGAATTTCAACGTGAAGTAGAGCGTGTGCGTCATTCCGCCGGCAGCCGATACATTAACAGTAAACCCGCGAAAAAAAATCAGCTTATGGATCTTTTAGATCCTCAAACGGCGTCGTTACTGGAAACCATGCGTTTGACCGCCGATGAGGAGGACACTCCTCCTCGATCCCATAAAAACAAAAAGAAAAGAAAATAATCACTTCTCAATTATCCCTCCGCAGACAATCGACGAGCCTTCATAGAATACCGCCGCCTGACCGGGGGTTACAGCCCGTTGAGGTTCGTCGAAGATACAATGAATTGTGTTATCGTCAATAATCTTAATTTCACAGAGTGAAGGGTTATGAGAATAGCGGATTTTTACGCTTAGTCCAGTCGGAACCTGATTGGGGGTATAAGCCATCCAATTAATGTTGCTTACGGACATTTCATGAAACTGAACATTCTCCGACAGCGTAACGGTGTTGGCCGCCGCGTCGATAGCTCTCACGAACATGGGCTTACCGAACGCTCCTAACCCCTTTCGCTGTCCGATAGTATAATGTACTATACCATTGTGTCTGCCTATTATTTTACCAGTGTCGTCCAGAAAGTTGCCCTGCGCCGGATTAGGAATATGTGAGGCGTAATTCCCATCCGGGACGAAACAGATTTCCTGACTGTCCGGTTTATCGAATACAGACAGATTATTTGAGCGGGCTAATTCACGTATTTCCGGTTTAGTGTATTCCCCGACGGGAAGCAGTGTTCTGGATAATTGCTCTTGAGTGAGCGCGTACAAGGCATAAGATTGATCCTTATTACTAACGGATTCCAAACACAACCGACCTGTTTTTGGGTGAGTGGATATTCTCGCGTAATGTCCCGTAGCTATGTAGTCCGCACCCAGGGCAAGAGATTTTTTCAACAGCGACTCCCATTTTACATAGCTATTGCAAGCTATACAGGGGTTTGGTGTGCGTCCCCGCAAATATTCGGTTTTAAAATAGTCTATCACATATTTTTTAAATTCACTTTTCAGATTAAGAACATAGTATGGTATGCCCAGCGTGTCGGCGACCCGTCGGGCGTCGTCAACCGCCCCCAGGCCGCAGCAGCCATTATTAGCCTCTATTTCATCTAATGATTCGTCCTGCCAGATCTGCATGGTGACACCTACTACATCATATCCCTTTCGCAATAAAATACAGGCGGCCGCCGAACTATCGACGCCGCCTGACATTGCAATTACAACGCGCTTAGGCATAAATCTCATCATGGTCGCCTATATCCGACACCGGTGGTTTTAGACCCTCAATCATCAGATCATTCTTTTGAGCGTAATCCCATAAAGCGGCGTGTAACGCCTCTTCCGCCAGACAGGAACAATGCACTTTAACCGGCGGCAGACCATCCAGGGCATCCATAACAGCCTTATTGGTAATACTCAGGGCATCGCTTACGGATTTACCTTTTATCATCTCGGTGGCCATACTGGACGTAGCCACAGCCGCGCCGCAACCGAAAGTCTTGAACTTAGCGTCCTCGACCACTCCGTTATCAGAAATTTTCAAATATACTCTCATAATATCGCCGCACCGGGCATTACCGACGGTTCCTACCCCGCTGGCGTCGTCTATCTGGCCAACATTACGCGGATTTAAAAAGTGATCCATTACCTTTTCACTATATAGCATAAGAATCTCTCCTAATTGGTTTTATATCTTATCAAATGATTACCTATTTTTAGCTTCCTCATACAATGGAGACATATCCCTTAGCCGAGATACTATCGGGGGCAGCTCGTTTAGTAAAGTATCTATATCTTCCTCGGTATTTTCTTTGCCCAGCGTTACGCGGAGCGAACCATGAGCCTGCTCGTGAGGCAAACCGATTGCCAGCAGAACATGAGACGGGTCCAACGATCCGGAAGTGCAAGCCGACCCGCTGGACGCGGCTATATCCTTCATATCCAGCAGCAATAACAATGATTCACCCTCTATAAACTCAAAAGAAAAATTCGCGTTGTTCGGCAGTCTATTTTTACGAGAACCATTTAGCCGTGTATAGGGTACTTGCGACAACACGCCTTCGATTAATTTATCACGCAGTTTTATCAGCCGTTCAGATTCGTCTTTTTGTTCCATAACCGCAAGAGTGATCGCCTTAGCAAGGCCGATTATTCCGGCTAAATTTTCGGTGCTTGCTCTGCGACCGCGCTCTTGCGCCCCGCCATGCATAAAGGATTTTAACGGAACTCCTCTTCTGACATATAACGCGCCGACGCCCTTTGGACCGTATAATTTATGAGCGGACAAAGACAGCATATCTATATTTAAAGCCTTCAGATCTAACGGTATATGCCC
>JAISRJ010000343.1 GCA_031273705.1 Clostridiales bacterium | reverse complement strand
GTTTCTTCCAGTTCTAACTGGCTTTCGACTATTCTCTCATAAATATTGTCTTTTATAGCGGTGTCATATTCAGATTGTGAAATATATTCCAATCTAAGCATGTTGTCCAATACCATTGTTTGACGCTCTTTATTCTTCTCAGGTCTTATATCCGGTCTGTATTTCTCGGGGTTTTGGGTAATGCCCGCAATAGCAGCGCATTCAGAAAGCGTAAGTTCGGAAACATCTTTATTGAAATAGTTCCTCGCGGCGGTTTGTACTCCATAAAATCCGTGCCCCAGATTGATTGTGTTAATGTACACTTCTAAAATATAATCTTTTGCCGCCTTTTTATCGCCATTATTGGCTTTTGCAAGCTCTTTCTCAAAGTTAACGGCTAAATACTGCTCTTGCAGCTTAGAGATAACGCTATTGCTGGAAAGCTTCATAACATTATTTTTTATAAGCTGCTGAGTTATGGTACTGGCGCCCTCTGTGCGCGCCCCGCGCGTTCGCGCCATGGTAACGGCCGCCCGTACAATGCCCTTGGGGTCTATACCGTCATGGGTATAAAAACGTTCGTCCTCTATAGCTACGAACGCGTCCTTTAGATCATCCGGCATTTGGCTGTATTTGACATAAATTCGATTTTCACTGCCTTTAAGCCGATCGACTTCCACTCCGGTTTTTGCGTCGTAAATAATAGAAGTAAAAATCTCCGGTTGAATATTGACATTAATGTCCGGAGCTTTTTGAATAACCCCCATATATAACCCAATCCCGGCGCCCATAACCGCGAACCCGGCGATTAAACCAATCGAAATTATAACTCGGAAAACTATTACCCCTATTTTATTCCTAAGTTTTTTTGTGGGCGAGGTATGCTGACGCCTGGTATTAATATTCGAGTTTCTTGAGTAATCCAAAATACACCTCCAAAAACTATGTACTTATACTCGCGAGTATACGAGTATGTATGCCACTTACTAACGTTTACCGCTATCACTCTTACTATCAGTATATTTTCTTAAAGTATAACACACAATGTCAATTCCTAACAATTGATTTTTTTTGGGTAAGATTTTTTTGGTGGGTTGACATGTTCAGGGTTTGCTTATAGAATATCTGTGACAAAATATAGGAGGCGTGTATGCCTGATTTTAAGATCTTTTCCGACAGCTCTTGTGATTTGCCGGAAAGTTGGATTGCAGAGCGAGATATCACACTAATTTACTATTATGTGACAGTCAACGGCGGCCTTGAATATTTGCGTGAATATAAAGAGATAAATACAAGAAAATTTTATGATCTGCTGCGAAACGACCACATCATGCCAAAGACGTCTCTGCCGCCTATACAAGACTATCTGGATGCTTTTCGACCTGCCTTGCAAGCTGGAAAGGATGTATTGTGCATATGTTTAACCTCTAAGTTCAGCGGCTCGTTTCAAAGCGCGTATAACGCGTATAATATTTTGGCGGATGAGTTCCCGAATCGTGTAATAAAGGTGATCGACTCCAAGCAGTGTACTATCGGTCAAGGTATTTTGGTGTTAGAAGCCGGAAAGATGAGAGATCAAGGCTACACGATGGATGAGATAGCTGAAACCCTGGAAAAAATGAGCGAAGGTTCTAAGGTTATTTTTACTGTGGATTCTTTGGAATATTTACAGCGCGGAGGCCGCATAGGTAAAGTGACCGCGTTTGCCGGAGCGCTTTTGAATATAAAGCCGATAATCATTATGTTTGACGGAGAGCTTAACCCGATTGCTAAAGTGCGTGGCAGACAAAAGGCTATGCGCGAAATTGTGAGTATGACCGTAAAGGAAATTGGGGATAAAAAAGATGATTATTATATAGCTACGCTACATTCGGACTGTTTGGATGATTTGAAAAAGGTTGACAGGGATTTGGAAACTCGTTTGGGACGCGGGATAGATTATACGGATATGGTGGTCGGTGCCACGATCGGAACGCATATTGGCCCAACAGTCGTGGGCATAGGTTACATACCCAAGGCGGAAAGCTTTAAGTAAAAACAGCTCGCCCCCCGGCGGAAGGTTTTTGTATTATTCCCTTCCGCCGGGGGGCGCTTATCTTTGGCTAACGCATATCAGCACAATTTAAAACGCGTGGTGTGTGAAGCCCACGATGGCGTTGCGCGGTATGTCGCAAATTGTTCCGACAGGATTACCATATTCCGCCAATGAAAAGCCCTCATTACTGCCGCAGGCGCTACCAAGCGGGCACGCCGGCGGCATACCCACACTAACCAGCAGACTGATAAATTTGTCGTCAACACTAATCAAAACGCCGGTAAACCCTCCGCCCGACAAGCCTCCGCTTGCCGTAAAGATAGTTACCGTCTGACCAATGTAATGACACAGATCACGCAAAACTGTGCATACGCACTTATCCATGGCTTTTCCTCCTCATATTAAGCAACATGTGATATGCTAGTCATAGAACAACCAGGATGTCAGCTCTAGGGTGGTCTTAGATTTTAGACATACCCTATTTCATTTTATGAGGACAGACTTTGATGTGTGAATTTATAATAAAAATTATAATAAAAAAATAATTGCATAGTTTTTTATTATTATGTAAAACTAAATATGCTGTCTTTTGGCGGCGATAAGTATAGAAACTTGAAATACTGATTTGAGGGAGTGATATTATGCGTAAATTTACATCCGGCTTGTTAGCCGGTAGTTTGATAGGCGCGGCAGGCATAGCCTTAGTTATGAGCGGCCACAGAACACGTAAGCATATGGCGCGCGGAGGCAAACGCGCTATGCATAAGGCAAACGCTGTATTAGAGAATATGCAGGATATGTTTTAGAATTGACACCATAAAAACACAAAAACCCCCGATCGTTATAACGGGGGTTTTGGGTAAATATTTATTTTACTTAATTTGTTGCGGAAGATGTAACCGCGGAAGGTGTAAGGCTACCATAAGATATGCCGGAGCCACTTGGAGTGTATCCGGGTACCTTAAATCCAGAACCGCCGGCGCTTCCACCCGGTCTTAACGGAGGTGCCCATGTAGCAGGATCAGAAACGGCTGTACCGGCCAGAATCTTATCCTTTTGTTCTTGATACGCTTTTTCCGCTACGTCGAAAACTTGAATGTTCTCAGCTCTTGTAAGCTGTTGTGTGGCTCTTACTTCATAACCGCCGGTTACTTGATAACCAACAACTATACCATAATAGGCCAACGCGTTAATGTAAGGCTTTTGGTCGGCGGGAATACTGGCGTCATCCAGAAATGTGGTTGCGCCGGCCCTTGGGGCAATCTTGTAAGCCTTAGCTGTCAAGACGAACATTTCGCCGCGAGTAATCTGCTTTTCAGGTTGCACAAGGCCATTGGCGGCAGGTGTGACGACGCCCGCGGCAATCAATTTCAAGATAATTGGCGTATACCACTTGTCTGCGGGCAGATCGGGATATACATTTGGAGCGGATACAGAATATTTCCAAACCTGGTTAAGTATAGAAGAATATTGAGCTAATGTTAATTGATCTTCCGGATGGAACTTGCCATCACCATAACCGAAAATAACGCCTTGCTGCGCCCAATAATTAATTGGGGATGCAGCCCAATAGCTCGTTGACACATCAGCAAAACTAACTGACGCGGACGAGGCTGAAAGTGGAGAAAGTAAAACCGATATCATAAGTAAAACGGCAACTACTTTCTTAACGTGCCTTAATTTCATTAAGATTCCCTCCCATATTTTTGAACAGCTGATTTTTTGAACCGATTTTTCTAGTCGGTTTTTTAAACCGCTGATTAGCGCATTTACATATTATCAGCTTCGACCAATTTTATCAATGTTTTTTTTTAACAATTAGCAGTTTGAATTCGACTAATTTCGGAGTATATCTCATAAAAAATGTCGAATCAAAATACAAAATCGATTATATACGGCCGCATAACACTTAAAACAACAATAAATAATGGGAAGGTCTGTGATCCAAGATTCTGTTGTTTCAAAACTGTAATAATTCCTTTGTCAAAAGATTACCATGTGTGTCTTTATGTTCCAATTGTTCTTTGTGACCAGTGTCGGATATAACCTCGAAAGACGGATTCATATTGCGTCTGGCAGCCGCCAGCATTAGTTTTATTCGGTTTAGCTGGTTTACTTCACTGGCGCCGGGGTCATAGTCCACCGCGACGACATTTGAAAGAGGGTAGCGTCTGCGCAGTTCCTTTATGATGCCCTTGCCTGTCACATGATTGGGTAAGCAGGCGAACGGCTGCAAGCATACTATATTATTTACGCCCGAATGAATAAGCTCTGTCATTTCACCGGTCAAGAACCAACCTTCTCCGGTCTGATTGCCCAGAGAAACGATTGATCCCGCCATCTCTCCAAGCTGTTCTATTTTTGCGGGCGGTTCAAATCTGGCGCTTTGCTTTAGAGCTTCACGGATAGCTCGCCTG
>JAISRJ010000332.1 GCA_031273705.1 Clostridiales bacterium | reverse complement strand
TAGAATATTGCTTTTTTGCAAATCCACATCGTCATGCTGCTCACTTAACGAAATGCGTTTATAGTGATTATAAACGGCTACGGATAACGCCTTTTTAGCATTTTCCTGACCGACTACATATTCGTCTAATATGGCGCGCAACTCTTTAGGTTTAGGAATTTTAAAACCATCATCTACCGTATCGTAATCCTCAACGCCATCATCCAATATTTCCCAACAAAGATCAACGCACTCATCACAAATATACACACTTGGTCCGGCGATAATTTTTCTAACTTGATCCTGCGCTTTACCGCAAAATGAACAACGTATTGTTCTCTTTTCTTCCAGCTTGGTTGGCATAGCTCACCTCCGATTGAGTTATCTGACAATTATACGATCTATTAAACCATATTCCAGGGCTTCTTCTGCGGTCATATATCGATCTCTGTCCGTGTCTCGGGTGATTTCCTCCAAAGTACGACCTGTATTTTCGGATAAAATTTTATTCATCTTGTGCCGAGTACGTATAATATGCTCGGCGTGTATCTGAATATCCGTTGCTTGGCCGCGCGCGCCACCCATAGGCTGGTGAATCAAAATTTCGGCGTTGGGAAGCGCAAAACGTTTGCCTTTAGTGCCGCCTGTCAGCAAAAACGCGCCCATACTTGCGGCTATACCCACACAAATAGTGGAAACATCTGATTTGATGTATCGCATAGTGTCATAAATAGCCATACCCGAAGTCACAGACCCGCCGGGACTGTTAATATAAAAATTTATGTCCTTATCCGGAGCCTCAGCTTCTAAAAATAACAACTGCGCAACTATCAAACTGGCTGTCACATCATTAACTTCTTCACTAAGAAAAATAATTCTGTCTTTTAACAGCCGCGAATAAATGTCATAAGAGCGCTCGCCTCGGTTTGTTTGCTCTATGACGTATGGTACTAAACTCATCCAAACACCTTCTTAATTTTCTTCTACAGTATTTTCCGCTAATTCAGTGATATCGTCATTAATTACATCAGAATCCTCAATAACAAACTCAACGGCGTCGTCCTCAACGGCGTTATCCAACACAAACTGACGCGCAAATTCTGTTTTTAATTCTTTAACTAAGACGTCTCTGTCTATCCTGCTTATGTCTGTATCATAAATAAGTGCCATTAAGTGCATTCTATCGTGAATTTCTTCGTCGGTCGGCTCAAAATCTTCCAACTTAGCAATAGTTTCAAGGGCAATCCTTTGTTTTACTCTTCGCAGGGCACCTTCACGATAGTTTTCTTTAAGCTTCTGTAAATCAGAGTTGGTTTGTTCGAGAAAGTCTTCAAGCGTAAAGCCTGTTTGTTCAAATCGTGATCTAAGCTGCTCAATCTGAAAACCAATTTCTTCTTGAATCAAAAACTCAGGCACCTCTATCGCGGCATTATCAACAAGCTTTGACAAGACTTGTTGAGCCATGCTGTCGTCTGCTTCCTTATCTTTGCTGTTTTTAAGATTATTGATAATATCGTTGCGGTATTCCTCGAATGTCTCAAAATCCGAAACATCCTGGGCAAAATCGTCGTCCGGTTCCGGCAACTCTTTTGCCTGAACTTCGTTTATTTTAACATCAAAGGATGCGGGCTTGCCCCGAAATTCCTCTACATGATAGTCCTCCGGAAAAGTAACGCGCACAAAAATACTTTCCCCCGGTTCCACACCAATTAATTGTTCTTCAAATCCGGGGATAAATGTGCCGGAACCTATGGTCAGCTCGTAGTCTTCGCCCGAGCCGCCTTCAAATACTTCATCATTAATATAGCCAGTAAAATCTATTTTAACAACATCACCGTTTTCAACCGGACGGTCAAGAGTAAAAATTCGCGCGTTCTTTTCGCGATCTACGTTAATTGCTTTCTCAATCTCTTCGTCGGAGATTTCCGTATCCAGCGGCGCATAGGTCAAACCTTTGTATTCCCCCAAAACAGGCGGAGGAATTATATTTAATTCCGCGGTGATAACGGCGCCTTCGGTTTCCGAAACGGATTGCAAATGAAAATCCGGTTTTGAAACGATAAACAGATCATGCTCCTCTACGGATTCTTTATAAGCATGGGGCGCGACGGACTCGATAGCGTCCTGATAAAAAACATCGGAGCCATACATTTTTTCTATAAGTTTTCTGGGGGCTTTGCCTGGCCGAAAACCATGAACGGTAAAATATTTTTTATTCATGTTATAAGAACTTTTCAATCCCTCCGCAAAGCTTTGAGGATTAATGTTGAATGTCAATTTAACTTTGTAGCGATCGATTTCTTCTATTGAACTACTGGCCATCGATACCCTCCCAATTAAGTACGATAATCTCTAATAAGTATAACACAGTCCCAAAAACGCCGCAAGGTTATAAAAATATTTCCGAGGCCGTCAGCCGCAGTTGTTCCCGCGAGTGTTGGCCGGCGGCCGGCCCAAGCGTTTTCCAATTGATAGATTATAACACAGGGCACTGATATCCGCAACGACCATTAACATGAATGTGACCATTATGAATGTGACCATTAACATGAACGCGCTGTGGTCGTAGAGTCACTGACGTGATGGTGTCGTTATGGTGATTGACATTTTCTAGTTAATGCAATATCATGAAACAAAAACAACGAAAGAGGGATAAAATGGCTAAAGTAAAACTGATTACAGACAGTGCCGCCGATCTGTCACAAGAACTCTATGATAAGTATAATATTGCGGTTGTACCTTTTTCAATCACTTTCGATAAAGTACGGTATTACAGAGAACGTCTCGACATCAGTAACGAAGAGTTTTTTGAAAAGCTGAAAACCGAAAAATCTTTTCCCGCTACTTCACTTCCGTCGATCAACGACTATATAGAGGGAATTCGTCCGTTTTTGCGGCAAGGCATGGATATTGTGTGTTTATCCATATCCTCAAAGTTCAGCGGCTCGCACCAAAGCGCCGTCGGCGCGGTTAAGGAATTACAAAAGGAATTCCCTGATCGAGAGATAATTGCTATAGATACTATCCAGGCTTCCGCCGGTCAAGGGGTAATGGTATTGGAAACCGCAAAGATGATAGCCGCGGGTATGAGCGCTAAAGAGACGGCGGATAAGCTGGAAGTTATTAAACATACGGCAAGGGTTATACTCACTATAGACTCGTTGGAATATCTGCAAAAGGGCGGCCGAATTGGTAAAGTAAGCGCGATAGCCGGTACTCTGTTGAATATAAAGCCTATAATAATCATGATGAACGCCGAGTTACATCCCGTCGCGAAAGTTCGCGGCAGACAAAAGGCTATAGAACGCATAATAAAGATTAACGAAGAGTTCGTCGGCGACCGAAAAGGCGATTACGATTATCTTATCCTAAACGCTCAATGCTACGATGAGGCGATGGCTGTAGAGCAAAAGATGAAAGATTCGGGCTTTAAGCTGGATTGGCCGATTCAAGATTTGGGCGTTACTATCGGCTGCCATACAGGTCCGTCAGTTATCGGCATATGTCCGATAAAGAAATTTGACGCGGAGTAAAAAAATTATTATTAATTATTATAGAAAGGGAGTCTATTTATGGCATACGCTAAGGGTAGAAAGCATTACAGGGCAGTACAAAGGGCTGCGGAAGCGGAGGAAGAGCGTCAGGATATAGTAAATCGTAAAGTTAATTTTCTTACGATTATACAACTTATCAGTTCACTGTTGGCACTGGCCGCCGCTGTTTCGTATCTTATCAGGCTTTTAATCGACGACGAATGAAACTGGGCATTGTAGGTCTGCCGAACGTAGGAAAAAGCACGCTTTTTAATTCGCTTACGCAAGCCGGGGCACAGGCGTCCAACTATCCCTTTTGCACTATCGACCCAAACATCGGCGTCGTACCCGTCCCGGACGAACGGCTGACCAAGCTGACCGAAATGCATCGTTCCGCCAAGACAATCCCGGCCACTATCGAATTTGTTGATATAGCCGGGCTTGTAAAAGGCGCGAGCAAGGGAGAGGGATTGGGCAACAGGTTTCTGTCCCACATCCGCGAAGTTGACGCGATAGTTCATGTTGTGCGATGTTACGAGGATGGGAATATTATACATGTAGAGAACGGAATCGATCCCACGCGCGATATCGAGATAATAAATATGGAATTAATACTGTCTGATTTAGAGATTATTGAGAGACGACTGGCAAAAGTTCAAAGATCCGCGAACGCCGATAAAGGCTTCCGGAAAGAAGCGCGTTTGTTAGAGCAATTACAAAAAGCCATGTCTCCGGGTATCTGCGCAAGGGCTTTAAAGCTGGCGGCTGACGACGAAGAGCAGGCAATTATAGACTCATTCAATCTGCTGACAAACAAACCCGTATTATACGCCGCGAACGTCAACGAATCCGATCTTGCGTACGACGGGGCTTCCAATCCATATGTGCGGGCCGTGCGCGAACTTGCGAAAACAGAAAACGCGGGCGTTTTTATAGTCTGTGCCAAAGCCGAGGAAGAAATAGCCGGCCTGGACCCTGATGAAAGGCTGATGTTTCTAAATGAGATGGGATTAAACGAAAGCGGCCTGGATCGGTTAATCTATGCCAGTTATAAATTGCTGGGCTTAATCAGCTACTTAACTGCCGGTCCGAAAGAATCCCGCGCTTGGACTATCACCGAGGGTACGAAGGCACCCGCCGCCGCCGGAAAGATTCATACTGATTTTGAAAAAGGATTTATTCGCGCGGAAATAGTAAGTTATAATGATCTAATCGACTCCGGATCCCACTCGGTCGCAAAAGAACGCGGTCTGGTAAGACTGGAAGGCAAGGATTATGTAATGAAAGACGGGGATGTTGTGCTGTTTAGGTTTAATGTTTGATGTTTGACTTCCGATTGGCGAGAAGTCGCCCGCCTCAGCACCAGAGAGCTTCAGCTCGAAGGTGCAGGCGGTGCCGATGAATCGGCAAGGCCTTGTTTGTGCGTCTTATTGGCGCTTGAAAGGTAAATACCGTCGCCCTGTACGCTACCCAGGTAAATGGGTTGAACCATAGCTGACCGATGATTTGAACCGCCGCGTTGTTTTATTAACGCGGCGGATTTTTATTATTATTCATTCAGGCGTATTAAAAGGAAATATTTTATTAATATTTTTATTACCAAAATTCATTGACAAGACCGTAGGAGCTTTGTTATATTAATAAGGTAATAATATTATTTCATTTTTTACTAAATATGGATGGAGGAATTTTATGAACAAAAGTTCGATTCTTACGGATTCGGAATGGCAAATCATGCAATTACTTTGGAATGATTCTCCATTAACTATCACCAAAATGGAAAAATTGTTAAAAGACAAAACATCCTGGAGTAAGCATGTAATAATTTCCTTCCTAAAACGGATGCTGACGAAAGAAACTATAACAGTTAAAGATGACGGCAGAGTAAAGAGGTTTTATCCGATACTTACAAAAAAAGATATTTACTTAACTGAAACCAAGACATTCTTAACAAAACTGTATGAAGGAAAGCTCGGTTTGATGATTTCATCATTGGTAGATAATGATGAATTGAAAGAAGATGAGATCGACGAGCTTATTAGTATTCTGAATAAGTCTAAGGAAACGGGTAAACAGGATGCTTGAAATCATCATAACATCTTCGATATTGATCTTGTGTATACTCGCAATCCGGAAACTTTTTATGAATCATATAAGTCCGGTCTTACAGTATAGTTTATGGCTATTGGTTCTGGTCAGGCTTGCGCTTCCTTTTTCGTTACCCAGCCCTATAGGTGTCATGAACGCTGTTCCTGAGTATAATCAAAATATCGCCAGAATCGAGACCATCCTAACACAAGCCCAGATCGTACCGATTATAGCGGGAAATTCACAATCCTTATATCCGGAAACACAAGGTTACATACCCCCTAATCAAATTGATACTCAATATGTGAAAATCAATAACGTGAATCCAATTATAATAATCTTTAGCATATGGCTTGTTGTGTTTATCGCTATTCTTGCCCGGATAATAATCAACAATATTATATTTGCGCGTAAAATTCGACGTGAAGCTGTTTTAGTAAACGGACTGGATTGCGGCTTGCCGGTTTATATCATGGACAGTCTGCCTTCGCCGTGCCTTTTCGGTATACTAAAACCAAAAATCATTATATCGGCAAAAGTTAATGATCAAAATCTTGTAAAGTACGTTCTCGCGCATGAGTTATGCCATTACCGATACAAAGATAATTGGATATCATTACTTAGAAGCCTTAGCTGCGCGGTTTACTGGTTTAACCCATTAGTATGGATTGCAGCTCATGTTTCAAAAATGGATTGTGAAATGGCTTGCGATGAACGGGTAATAAAAGACTACGACGACGACGAAAGAATTAACTACGGGAAAACATTGTTATTACTTGTTCATGGCAAAAAAGAAAATTTGCTGACCCTCTCTACCGCAGTGGCGGGTAAAAATATGAAAAGGAGAATCCTGATGATCGCAAAAAAACGTAAACCACTCATAATCATGACTATACTCTGCCTTATTTTGTTTGTTTCTATCGGAGCCGTAACTTTTGCGGGTGCGGAGACAAAAACGAATAATGCGCGGAACCAAAATATAGTAGATGAAGGACAAAAAGTAGAAAACAAAGTAACCGTTGCTCCCAAGACCATAGAGACAAAAACATATAACGATAAAGACGAAAATGTAGCAAATGATGGACAAAATACTGAAAAACAGACGACCACCGCTAACAAAGCCACCGCAGTAAACGCAATTCCTGATGAATTAACAAACGGAAAAACTTATAAGGATTTCTTTATCCTTAATGCGGGGAAAAGTTATGATTTTTTAACTGAAGCTTACAAAAATAATTTCTTCGTAATACTGGATGAACCGGTTACTTCAAATAGTAATGGGGTCAGTATGGCATTAAGCCACTATTTGTTAACGCCTGAACATTCAAGAATTGTTTTTAAAGTAAGCGGGGTTCCAGAGAATAAAATAGAGAGCAAAGTTAATGAGAATCCCGACTATGCTAAATTAGAAAACGATTATACATCTGGTTCAAATTTTCCATTTATAATATCTAAACTTATCTTGGAAGATGAAGATGGAAAAATATTATATAATTCTACACAAGCATATGATGATTCTGGGCAACCTAATATATCTCTATTTAGCAATCTTTATGAAAAATCAGATGGTGTTTTTTTAGAGATAGCCCTTGAGGACCTTAATGAAAACGATAGAGTTAACTTAAGAGTACCAAATATGCTGAATATCGAAATACATGAGCTTACTTTCGGTTCAAGCAGCCCAATAGATGGGCAATGGAAATTTGAATTAACTGTGGATGACATGTTTAAAAACACTAAAACACTAAGCTACGAAACAACCAACCCGGAATATTGCGATGAAAATGGTATTTACGTCGATAAATTTGATTCTACAGTCACGTCAACAAAAATGGAATTAACGATTGATAATAGTAAGAATTCGATTCAAAAACCGGCATGGGATAACGATATCATTCTTTTTCAAGATCCTGATACAACCGGCTACAAGATGCCGTATGAGCAAAAGTTGTTTATTGAAGTGAATGGCGAACAATTATTTCAAACAACCGAGGTTTTGGGTCATATGGATGGCTATGAGGAAGAAAAATCATACACTTTGACAAAATACGTCGGAGAATATTATTGGTCTCAGCAAACTGATAGAGGGACTAAATACTTCCTATACCTTCCTACATTGTATTTTGCAAATGCTGAAAATGTTATTGTACGGGTATTAGATGAGAATAGAAAACCACTGGAAGTAAATTTGCGTCTTAATAAAAACTCATCCGGCACTTAACAAAGTATCATTCGCAATTAATGAATGTTACAGATTAAGACAATACATTGACTAATTGATATCATTTACACATATCATTTACACAGTTTAAAAAACACTCCCTCTAATTTATAATTTTTTGTTATAATTATCTTTTCTACAATTAAACTTTACATTCATGCAATTGGAAGTCTCATAACCGACATAAATATCTTCTCCAATATCATCTCATTTTCGTCTGTATAATGTTGCGAAGAAACTTTGCGGCAATATATACAAAGCCAAGCCTAAGACCAAAACCCCTCCTTGACCCATGAGCTAAAGCTCATGGGATTGCGGCGGTCTGTTTTCAAAAAATATTTTTGGGAATTTTTTCAAGCAACATCGCCAACTTATTAACGACTAAATAACCCACGATGGGACATAACAGTTTTGTCTGTCAATCGGCAGGACATCGCCATACATGCACACAACCGCACCATTGCCAATAGGCAAGCCCGTCTGTTCCAAAACGTGAAAGTGTTTGACGGCTTCTTTTCCGGGCGAAGCCGACTTCTTGATTTCGACAGGGAATAGCGTGCCATCGTAATTCAACACGATGTCTATCTCGCGCTTGTCCTTATCGCGATAATAATAAAGAGGCGGTGTTTTGGCCGCATTTACATAACTTTTATAAATTTCGCTGAACACCCAGCTCTCAAAAAACGCTCCGGACATCGCTCCGCGCTCCAAGGTTTCGGCGGAACCCCATTTTAATAAGTGGGCACATAAACCCGTGTCAAGAAAATGCATAAGCGGCATTTTAGTCACTCGCGATAGCGCGTTGTTGTAATATGGCTGAACAAGCGCGATTATATGCGACGTCACAAGCACGGAGAGCCATTTTTTGGCGGTAGGCGCACTGATTCCGCACTCTTTCGCAAACTCCTCATAAATTACCGGTTTTGCCGTTCTCGCCGCCGCGCATATCATAAAATTGTAAAACGCCATTTCGTCCCCCACTTGCGACAAATCGCGGATATCGCGCTGTAAATATGTGGCGATATACGACGAATAAAAAGTGTCAAGATTGGTTTCGGGTCTCGCGTACAGCGCGGGCAATCCGCCGCGATAGATACGCTCGAATACCTCTGTCAGCGACATTTCACGTACAATGTTTTTGCGCGCAATTAAACGCGACATATCCGTGGTGAACGGTTCGTTTTGTATCCCGCAAATTTCCGCGTTGGACAGTCCAAGCAGATTCATAATCCCAACCCGTCCCGCAAGAGATTCGCTTACATCGCGCATAGCTTGGAATATCTGCGAACCGGTAAGCCAGTAATCACCGCACTTATGTGAGCGGTCGACATTCATTTTTATATAAGGTAACAATTCCGGCGCATACTGAATTTCATCAATCGTTACGGGCGGTTTATACCGCTGCAAAAATAGCGCAGGGTCAGTTTTCGCCTGCATCCGCGCTTCCGGCTCGTCAAGCGTAACGTATGCGCGGTCGCCTTCGCCAAGTTTTCTCAATAGCGTAGTTTTCCCCGCCTGCCGCGGTCCCGTAATCAGCAGCACGGGAAATGTCCGCGAAACTTCTAACACCATCGGCTCAATGGCCCGTTTTACATAATCCACATCAAAACCTCCGACTATTATAAATCATGTCTTTATTATGCTCGGATTTTTGAAAAAGTCAAGCGAAGGGCAGGGTGGAACGCCTTTGGGAAACGCTTCAAAGCAGACAGCCGGTGGAGTTCATCGTGAATGGTATACCATCCGTCGGTGAGGCGAACAAGTTTTTGAGCGCCTATATTGATAAGTTCAACCGCCAATTTTCCATCCCCCCGGCGGACAGCCAAAGTTATTTCGTTCCCGTGACCGCGGGGCGTTGATATGGACGTCTTATTCAGCGTCATATATGTACGCTCACCGGACGCCGGGGCGTGTTTTTCACTTCCTCCTTCTAAGAATATCCATCTCCCCTACCCTATGGTCGGTTCGTATTTTTACCAGTTGTCTGGGGTGTGGGGCGGATTCTATGGCATTAGTGTTTAAATCGTACATATTGGTTATTGTTTGATTGAAATCTTTTCCGAAAGACGTAAAAAATTCCAACTTATCCCCAACCGAGAATTTCCCTCGCTGCTCTATAACCGCAAACTTCGTTTCCGGGTCATAAGACTTAACTATCCCGCAAAAATCCGCGCCAGGCGATTTTTTATCCTGCCCATAGATCTGTGCCTCGGCAGTAGTGGCGCCGGTATAAAATCCGGTAGTAAAATCTCTGCTGCCTGTCAATAACAATTCATTTAAATACAATTGCCTGTTTTTCTCGTACTTATCAGGATCAATAAAATAATCGTCCAGCGCGGCGCGATATGTACGGGTGACGACGGCTGTGTAGTAAACAGACTTCTGCCGCCCTTCAATTTTAAGCCCCGTCACACCCGCTTTTATAAATTCCGGCAGATATTCTATCATACACAGGTCTTTGCTGTTCATAATATATGTCCCCCTGCCGTCTTCCTCTATGGGCATATACTCTCCCTGACGAGTTTCTTCCATTAAGTTGTATTTATACCTGCAAGGATGGGCACACTCCCCACGGTTAGACGCACGCCCGGTCATGTATTGGCTTAGCAAACATCGCCCGGAATAGGCGATACACATAGCGCCGTGAACAAAGCATTCCAACGCTATATCCGGTTCTTTTTCATGTATTTCCGCAATCTCCTTAAATGATAATTCTCTCGCAAGAATAACGCGCTTAACACCGGTTTTTTTCCAAAAATTCGCGGCCCGATAATTATTGGTATTCGCTTGGGTACTGACATGTGTTTCCAAATCCGGCACAATCTCCCGAACCAGGCTTATCACCCCAGGATCTGAAACAATCACGGCGTCGACCCCAATTGCCCTCAATTTAATAAAATAATCATAGAGCGGCTTAAAATCTTCGTTCTTCGCAAAGATATTAACCGTCACGTAAATCTTTCGTTTTAAGCTATGAGCATATTGCACAGCCTGTAAAAGTTCTTCTATATCAAAATTCTTTGCTCTGGCTCGCAGGCTAAACTGCTGTCCGCCCACATAC
>JAISRJ010000314.1 GCA_031273705.1 Clostridiales bacterium | reverse complement strand
CGTGCTGATTGGGGTTTGGGTCGGAAAAACGCTGGACACCTGGTTGGACACATCACCTTGGCTGTTGTTGTTATTTAGTTTGTTTGGAGTCGGCGCGGCTTTCAAAACAATGTTCACTATCATATCAAAGGATTGGAAATCGGATGGGATGAAATGACTGTTTCAGATACGGCTAAAAAAATGATGTGTCTGGTCGGCGTGCATTATATATTCGCGCTGTCTCTGGGTTTGGGTATATTGCAATTGCTCTCGGCAAAATTTCAGATTGAAACCCCGTCCGCATTCGCTTGTGGTTTAACTCTGGGGGCGGCTTTGTCTGCAGCGAAGATTATGCTGTTGCAACAGTCAATTGCAAGATCTTTAGGCTCGGTCGAACAGACATCGGCTGCCGCAATGGGGTTTTTAATTAGAAACGCGCTGACTGCCGGCCTTTTGATATTGGCTGTGTTTGTTCCGCTAATCGGTGTCTGGGGTACGGCATTGGGTTTGGTGTTGCTGCAAACTTCCGCTTTCGGCATAAAGTTGAGAGGAGACTGATATGGACTTTACAAATCATAAAATGGCTCCGCTTTTTACCATTAACGGTCGAACCGTCTATATGACACAGAGTATTTTCGGTACATGGGTAGTTATGGGAATCCTGATCGCGTTTACAATATTCGTCCGAATCTACATGCGACGGAAGCACTTTCAGGATGTTCCAAAAACAGGTTCGCTGCAAAATGTTCTGGAACTTGCGGTAGAATCCATGCACAACATGGCGGCGTCCAACGCCGGCAAGGATTTAGATTGGCTGGGCGGGTATTTTTTTGGGGTGTTTGCCTATATTTTATTGTGCAATTACGCGCCTTTGTTAAAATTAAGACCTCCGACCGCCGATATAGCCACCACAATTCCGCTGGCGCTTAACACCTTTTTACTTATTCACGTGTTGGGACTTGTCAGGCGCAAGGGCGAATATTTGAAAGATTTTGTAAAGCCTGTATTTTTATTTTTGCCGATACACATTATCGGAGAGCTGGCGCGGCCTCTTTCACTTAGCTTTCGTTTGTTCGGAAATATCCTTGGCGGAATGATCATGATGGATTTATTGTACATCTCATTACCCATTTTTTTGCGTATAGCGTTGCCGGATGCGATACATCTGTATCTGGATGTGTTTGTCGGCGCGCTTCAGGCATTTATCTTTTCTGTGCTAAGTATGACTTTTATTAGGGAAAGAGCCTCTTTGGAAGAGGAATAGGAGGAATTTTTAGTGGATTCTGTTTTAGCAATGTCGGCTTTAGCGGCGGGCATAGCCGTATTAACATGCGCGGGCGCGGGTATTGGGCAAGGTTACGCTACCGGAAAAGCCACCGAAGCTATCGCTCGCCAACCCGAAGCCAGAGGATCTATCATGAGCACTTTGTTGATCGGTGCCGCAGTGGCGGAAACAACGGCTATCTATGGTTTTATTATAGCTATTCTTTTACTGTTTGCTAATCCGCTGATTAAATAAAGGAGGCGGAGCCTATGTACGCTACAGTGCTTTTGGAAGCCCTGCCCGGTAAAATATTGGGCTTTGATCAGGAATTAGTGATAGAAGTCGGTATTCAATGGATTAATACAATTATACTGATTGTAATAATGTCGAAGTTTCTATACAAGCCGGTAAAACAATTTATGAGCGCGCGTTCTGAACGAATAAGCAAACAGATTAGGGACGCGGGTGAAGCGGAGCAATTGGCAAAAGATATGAAAGAGGATTATGAGGGGAAATTACGCGATATAGAGAGGGAGCGAGGCGAGATTTTAACAGTCGCCCGTAAACGAGCCACCGATAAAACAGAAGAATTACTGTTTCAAGCGCGTGAAGAGGCCGATCAATTTCGGGCGAGAGCGCAAAAAGATATAGAACTGGCAGAGGAAAAAGTTAAAGATGAAATGAAACGGCAGATTATAGAGATTTCGACCCTGTTGGCCGGTCGGTTCGCGACTATTTCGTTGGATAGACAGACGCAGGATAGATTGATAGATGAGGCAATTGCCGATATGGGGGGCGTCAAATGGCTGAGGTAAGCCAATGTTATGCGACCGCCCTTTTTGAGTTGGGTCTGGAAACCTTGCAGTTAGACCGCTATTATCAAGACGCGCTTCTTATCCGGGACATTTTTAATATAGAACCCCGGTATAACGATCTGTTCGCCAATCCTAGATTAACTGTAAATGAAAAAGAAATGGTTATTAATAAGGTTTTTCCTAATATTTCATTAGAAACAGCCGGTTTGATTATCTTATTACTTAAGAAAAAGCGGGAGACGGACGTTTTTAATGTCCTGCAAAGATTTATCCAACTTGTGCGAGAGTACAAGAACATTATTACCGTGTGGGTATTGTCGGCTGTCGCGCTGTCTGATGAGCAGAAGCGGAGAATACAAACGGAGCTAAGCGGTAAATTAAAGAAACAAGTGGAGATGGAAACCCGAGTAGATTCGTCGCTGATAGGCGGGTTGTTGATACGGATCAATGGCATGGTTATCGACGGAACAATAAAAAAACATCTGCAAACGTTGAAAAAGCGTTTTGCTTAGAGGAGACTTTAAATGAATCTCAAACCTGCGGAAATCAGCTCCGTTATAAAAGAGGAGATAAAACTCTACTCCGCTAAGTTAGACGTGACCGAGGCGGGCACTGTGATACAGGTTGGAGACGGTATAGCCAGAATATATGGACTAAGCCGGGCAATGAGCGGTGAACTGCTGGAGTTTGACAATGGTACGTTTGGTATGGCTCTTAATTTAGAAGAAGATAATATCGGCGCAGTGCTGCTAGGTTCAGATGTCGGGATAAAAGAGGGGGATTCGGTAAATCTGACCGGACGCGTTGTGGAAGTGCCCGTCGGCGACGCCATGATTGGAAGAGTAGTTAACGCCTTGGGACAGCCGATAGATCAAAAAGGTCCGATAGAATCTACCGCTTTTAGACCTATTGAACGCGTAGCTCCCGGCGTTATCACTCGCGAGGAAGTTAATGTGCCTCTGCAAACGGGTATAAAGGCTATAGACGCGATGGTTCCCATCGGCAGAGGCCAGCGAGAATTGATTATCGGAGATAGGCAGACGGGAAAGACGGCTGTTTGTCTGGATACTATCATAAACCAAAAGGGCAAAGACGTGCTTTGTATTTATGTGGCTATCGGTCAAAAAGCCTCCACTGTCGCTCGTGTAGCGAAAACATTGGAGGATTACGGCGCTATGGATTATACGACCGTCGTAGTAGCCAGCGCCGCGGAAACCGCTCCGCTGCAATTTATAGCTCCGTACAGTGGCTGCGCCATCGGTGAGGAATGGATGGAAAACGGGAAAGATGTATTGATAGTGTATGACGATTTGACCCGTCACGCTGTCGCCTATCGGGCTATGAGTCTGTTACTCCGCAGGCCGCCGGGCCGCGAAGCTTATCCGGGCGACGTCTTTTATCTGCATTCGCGTTTATTGGAAAGGTCCGCGCGGCTGTCGGAGAAATACGGAGGCGGATCGATAACGGCTCTTCCGATAATTGAGACGCAGGCGGGCGATATTTCGGCATATATCCCCACAAATGTTATTTCTATTACCGACGGTCAGATCTATATGGAAACAGAATTATTTAACGCGGGTATAAGACCCGCGATTAATCCCGGTCTGTCCGTGTCTCGCGTAGGCGGGTCCGCGCAGATTAAGGCTATGAAGAAAACCGCGGGGCCCATACGTGTGGAACTGGCGCAGTACAGAGAACTTGCGGCCTTCGCGCAGTTTGGTTCAGATTTGGATAAAGACACGTTGGAACGCCTAAAACAAGGCGAGCGTATAGTCGAGGTATTAAAGCAGCCGCAGTTTAAACCTTTAACCGTAGAACAGGAAGTTGTTATACTATACGCGGTGACACATAAATATTTGACGGATATAAATGTAGAAAAATCTCTGGAATTTGAAAATGAGTTATTAAAGTATATCGAGACCAAACATCCGGAGATTTTTATAGAGTTGAGAGAAAAAGGAGATCTAGGAGAAGAATTGAAAAAAAATCTTCAAAATGTAATGGAGCAGTTCAAAAAAGAAATTAAAATATAAAGGTGTGAGACATGGCTTCAACGCGCAGTATAAAACGCAGAATCCGCAGTATAGGCAGCACTCAGCAGATAACCCGCGCGATGAATCTTGTGGCTGCTTCCAAGTTGCAAAGAGCAAAGGCGAAGCTGGAGAGTGTCAGACCTTATTTTGAAGAAACCCAACGCCTGGTATTTGAAATAGCGAGCAATATAGACGCTCCAAATCTATTTTTCACCCCAAGACAAGTTAAGCATACGGGCTACATTATAATAACCGGAGACAGGGGATTGTGCGGCGGTTACAATGTTAATGTCTCTAAGCTGGGTTATGAATTGATTCACGAGAGGGAAAAGCACAGTGAAAGAATCATTGCGGTCGGAGTAAAGTCTCGTGATTATTTTAGACGGCGCAGAAAGCAGATTATCCGCACATATCAGGGTATTTCCGAAATTCCATTCTATGAGGATGCCGCCGAGATAGGCGAGATAGCCGTGGATTTGTTTGATTCGGGCGAGGTTGACGAAGTTTATTTAATCTATACGCAATTTATTTCAACTCTTGCTCATACACCCACGGCGATAAAACTCTTGCCGTTAGTCGCCGAAAAAGGACGCCAAAACAGGGTTATAGATTATGAGCCGGACGAGGAAGGCTTCTTGTCGTATCTGGTGCCAAAATATCTGAGCGCCGTGATATTTGGCGCGTTAGCGGAATCCGCCGCGTGTGAGCAAGGCGCGCGCATGGCGAGCATGGACGCCGCTACTAAAAATTCTTCCGAACTTATTGATAAATTAACTTTAAGATATAACAGAGTAAGACAGGATGCCATAACCCAAGAACTTACAGAAATCGTGAGCGGCGCGGACGCGCTTACTTAATAGTGGGATAAAAACTACACATGTGGACGATGAATAAGCGGCGAAAGGAATTGACCGGATTGGGAGACAATATTGGTAGAATAGTACAGATTATCGGCGCGGTCTTGGATATTCGCTTTACTAAAGGGAACATACCCGCACTGTATAATGCGATAGAAATAAAAAACAAAGACTCGACACTTATAGCGGAAGTCGCCCAACATCTGGGAGACGATGTAATAAGATGCATTGCCATGAGTTCAACAGACGGCTTGGTTCGCGGTTTGGAGGCTGTAGATACCGGCGCGCCTATTTCTACGCCGGTCGGAGAGCCGACTCTGGGGCGCATGTTTAATGTGCTTGGCGAGGCGATAGACGGTAAAAATTCTCCCGAAAAAGCGGAAAGATGGCCGATTCACCGAGAGGCGCCAAATTTTTCGGAGCAGACAGCCTCGGCGGAGATGTTGGAAACCGGTATAAAATCGATAGATTTACTTTGTCCATACGCAAAAGGCGGTAAAATTGGTTTGTTCGGCGGCGCGGGCGTTGGCAAGACCGTTTTGATAATGGAGCTTATAAGGAACATAGCTACGGAACACGGTGGATATTCGGTGTTCGCGGGGGTAGGGGAGCGTACTCGAGAAGGCAACGACCTGTATCACGATATGAAAAATTCGGGGGTAATACAAAAAACGGCCTTAGTGTTTGGTCAGATGAATGAGCCGCCCGGCGCGAGAATGCGAATTGCTTTGACGGGATTGACTATGGCGGAATATTTCCGTGACGTCGCAAGGCAGGATGTGTTATTATTTATTGACAATATATTCCGTTTTGTGCAGGCGGGTTCCGAAGTTTCGGCGCTGTTGGGTCGTATGCCCAGCGCTGTGGGTTATCAGCCCACACTAGCTACAGAAATGGGTGCTTTGCAGGAAAGAATCACTTCCACTAAAGATGGCTCCATTACATCTGTTCAGGCTGTTTACGTGCCTGCCGACGACTTGACCGATCCCGCGCCGGCTACTACATTCGCGCATTTGGACGCCACGACTGTTTTGTCTCGCGCGATAGTTGAACAGGGAATTTATCCGGCTGTCGATCCGTTGGAGTCCAGTTCCAGAATTTTGGATCCGAATGTATTGGGTTCCGCGCATTATCAGACAGCCCGCGATGTTCAGAGCATTTTACAAAGATATAAAGAGCTGCAAGATATAATTGCTATTTTAGGTATGGATGAACTTTCGGAGAATGATAAATTGATTGTCGGCAGGGCGCGTAAAGTGCAGAGATTCTTGTCTCAACCGTTCTTTGTGGGAGAAAAATTTACCGGTATACCAGGTAAGTATGTACCTGTAGCCGAGACGGTTCGCGGATTTAGAGAGATATTAAGCGGACAATTTGATGATATTCCCGAAGGGCATTTTCTTAACGCCGGTACTATTGATGATGTTATCGCCCGCGTCGGCGCGAAAGAAGTGAGGTGATCCCATTGGCTAAACAATTGAGGTTAAGGATTGTTTCACCTGTTCGTGAATTGTATGACGACGACGTGGATATGGTTACTCTGCGCGGAGCAAATGGCGAAATGGGTATATTACCCGGTCACGAAAATCGGGCGGCGATTTTGGGGTATGGACCTTTAAGAATATTTAAAGACGGAAAAGAGGATAATGAATTGGCGGTGCTGGGCGGGTTCGCGTATATTACGCAGGACAAGACGACCGTTCTTTCAGATGTGGCGGAGTGGGCGGAAGATATAGATCGGCTGCGAGCGGAGGCGGCTTTGGATCGCGCC
>JAISRJ010000160.1 GCA_031273705.1 Clostridiales bacterium | reverse complement strand
TTTTGAAATCCGGGCACTGGTTCATCAGCCCAAGGAAGTTATTGCCCTGTCCGTCTCCTTTCAATATCTGGAAGTCTTCTGCCAGCCGAATCCACGACGGGACGCGGTTTGTAAGCCAGGAACGCAACCAGGAGATGGATTTCAACATTCTTTTTGAGATAAACAGCACTGTACCTATCCTTCTTACGGATTCTGTGATTTCCTTTACCGAGAAAGCAGATTCTTTCAAGATTCCGTTTTCAGAATCGACCGCCGCATTTCTGTCCAGCTTGGTTATCTGTGAGAAGGTGATGGTCGGCATGTTTTCTTCACCGGTTTCGACGTGCATAATGTCCCTGAAATTCACCTTGCGCGGTTGCGGGTGTTCCCTTACGTATCCGCTTTGACGGGTTATCAGTTTGTCGCCATCGTAATTGTTAGTAAGCGAGGTGACGTCTTTCGTCTCAAAACGGATTTTTCCGGAAGATTTTTTAATCCTTCCATCGGCAAATTCTTTGAATTTGTCGGTATTCAAAACATCGTCCACGATTTTTTCAATTCCGGATTTTTTGCCAAAGTCCAAACCTTCTCCTTTTTCCAGTTTTTCGAGCTTCGCAGCCATGTTTTTAATCGTTTCTCCATACGCAGAAAGCTCTTTCATCGCCAGGGAAAATTTACCGTTCTTGTCTTTCGATTTCATTTCGTTCATCGCATCGGAAACAATGTCGTCGATTGCTTTTTCTACCATTTCGGGCGTTGCTTCTTTCAGCTCAATAGCGGCAAGGGCTTCATTGATTCCTTTCTGGATGGTCGCCAGTGCGTCCTTACTTTCCTGGTCAAGGGATTCAACGTCTTTCGGAACGCCGCCTTTGATAATAGGGATAACCAAGGGGGCGGCAGCCAACATTCCTGCTGCCGTTTCCGGGTTCAGATACATGCCGGTCGCAAGCATCGCCAAAACGGCGAACAATACAAGATAAGCGAAAGAGGAGAACTTAAAGTTTCGTCTCGCTTCCATTCCACGGAGGCTGTTTTGCCTCAATAATACAATCTTTTTCTTCATTTTTTAAATTTTTATGTGAGTAATTATTTTTTGATAAATCCAAACGGCAAAGTGGAATGTTTCCGGCTTTCTATCTGTTCTTTATCGTTTTTGTTTGACGGAGTGCCTTCGGGCGGCTCCGCTGTTGTGCTTGCTCTTGATACCTTCGTATAGCAATAGGGGCATCTTACGTAGGAGAGGATGTCGTCCAAAGATTTTTTTGTTTGGATTATTTCCTCTACCTGCGACCGGATTTCGGGCTTTAGCGCCTCCATTTCGCTGCGTACCTTGTCATCGACTATCCATTGTGCATAGTTTCTCGCTGCTTCTACTACCTGTGCTTCAAGTGATATTTCGGGATAGGAATTGTAGTCGAATGTTTTCCCGCAATAGGGACATTTGACAGTTAACTCTCCCTTTACCGCTTTTGTCAGCATTGATATTTGATTTTCAATTGATTTCAATCGTTCGTCTGAATAATTTCCTTTCATCATTTTTTCAAGAAATTCAATGGCTTCTTTAGCTCCCTTTTCCGATTTGATGTCAATCAAAGGCGTGTTTTCGTTTGCCCCCCAATTGGTCAGGGATGAAAATTCATACAATTTCCACTCAAGTACCCGCCTTGCATCTTTCGTGTCCCTTTTGATTGAGTTCACGCCTACGGAGTGTTCGAGCGTCTTCCCGTGTTCGGCATAGAGCTTGTAATCTTCGTAGGTTTCACGGCTTATCTGCTTATTCATGTTGAATTTAGCTTCCATCATAAGATGTTCGTCGGTTTCCCATCCTTTAATGGGAACTCCGAGAAGTATGCTTTGATTATGGTTTAAATACCATTTCGTTCGGTCAAAGTTTTCGCTCAACGTTTTTTTGAACGAGCCTTTTTCTGAAATGTCATTGTCGGAATCGACATTACCAAAAGCGTTTACAGCTATAATTACGCGCCCTTTTTCGTCCACGTCTGCCGTTTTTGTCTTGAAATTCTTTATCATTGCTTTGTATTTTGATTTTGCGTTTGAAGTTTTTTATTTTTGTTTCTCTCATCCCATACGTAATAATCGCCATCGGCGACTTCTTCTTCTCCCATCATGACAAGCATACGATTATAGGTTATTGCCCCGGCATTGAAGCGTTTTAACGCTATGTCGTCCTTTATTCGATTCGTTTCGGCTTCTTTCCGTTTGTCTTCCTGAAGCCATGTAATATCCGAGAAGTCGGCATAGAGGTAAGTACCTTTCCGCCCTTTTGCCGCGCTCTCAATTTTTCCTTCCAGTCCGAGCCATTCGTTGAGTGATTCGACTATCCGGTTCACGAGCGGAATTACGGTGTCCTGGTAAAGGGATTTTTCTGCGGATTCAATGTTGTTGTATGTCGAAGATGTATTTCCGGGAACAAAGAAATCGGGTACGCCAAATGTGTTGAAAATCGTTTTTGCGTCTTCGAGCGTTTCTTTAAACGGCTCCAACTCTCTGATTGATACCCCGACGTTTACGAAGTCAATAGGAACATCTATTATCCCTACTGGGAATTTCCCGTCTCCAAACCCGTAATTTTCATAGTAAGAGTTTCGGATTTGTTTTTTCTCCGATTCGATAAGCGGAACACTTCCTGTTTCGTCCGTTTTTCGTCCTGTTAGAAATCCCAAAGCCCCGCGCTTGGCAAAGATGTCATTCCTTGCTTCGTATGCCTCCATGATGTTGCTTATCGGGTATTTCAACGATTCCAGGCGGCTCTTTCCTTTCAGTATTTCTCCGTCAAATGAAAGGTTGAGTTCGTGAATGTTAAGAATGTTTTTAGGGTCAAAGTCCATACTGGACGCTCCGGTCGAGAGGCGATATTTTTCCACTATTTCGCTTATGTCTGCGCCCTGGAACAATTCCGGTTTGTTCCTGTAAATTATCTTCACTTTGTGCGACGGAAGAACGTAAGAGGCAATCATTCTTTTCCATCGTTCGAGCTTGTCAGACATCGTTCCGGGAAGATATGAGTAAATGTAGGTATTCCCGGTAACCAGGTAATAGCCGATAATTTGCGAGAAAAACTCGTAAAACGCATTAATCTCGTTCGGTCTGGACAGGAGCTTGCTTATTTCCTTGTTGTTCCATAAAACTTCATCAGTATCAAAGTTTTTCAATTTGATTTCGGCGTTCAGTGCACGCTCGATTATCAGGCGGACAGGCATTTGTATTTCGGCAATAGAGTTGAATAGTTCAATGTGGTTCCCGTTCCATACTCTTGATTTGAATTTTCCGATTAGCCTTTCAATATCGGCGGAAGATACAAGGGATGTAACGTTCCCATTGTTATCCCGTACTATTTCGGTTCGATGTTTTTTGTCGAACGCGCCTGAAAATGCCTTATTAAATTTGCCGAAAAATGCCATGTAAAACCTTTTTCGGCAAAGGTATATTCAACAATTAGAATTTGAAAGGCAGGTAAATAAGTGGTGAATAAGTTTTTTAAAATAAGAAAACCCCGAAGCAAATGAATGCTTCGGGGTTAAATATCTAATTTTATTTGCTCATGTATCTTTCGTACTCATTGTACGCCTTCAGACTCATCTCATAGACTTCGAATTTGTTGTCTTTATTTTGCATACATACGAAATCTACGATTACACCTACGCCTTTTGTGTTGAATAGAATGAAATCTATACCCTTGAACTTTACGGGAATTGGGGTGTCCTTAATCGGCAGAAGATATAACCCGCGGACAAGCTCCGTTACGTCTTCGATTCTGTAATAGGTGTAAAAAAGAGAATATTCTTCTTTATTCAAGTTCTTAATGAAGTTTAATTTTTTGATGTCTCTCTTTTTCATTGTGTTTATTTTTTAATTATCATTATTTTTATTAACTAAACAAAGATAATGATAATATAAATACTAACAAAATATTTATAGTTAAAAATAATTAAAACAATAATATTTATAATTACGTACAAAAATATTTGTCAACATCAGTATTAATATTTATCTTTGTCGAAAAAAAATATTATGCTCTACATTGACAATATTTTGAAAGATAAAAAACTCTCAAAAACAGAGGTGGCAAAGAGAATGGGCTTGAGTCGCGAAAGCCTTTATCGGATTTTGACTTGCAATCCAACGTTAGATAATCTTCAAAAACTCGCAAACGCACTGGAAGTCTCCATTTCCGAACTCTTTGAGAAAAAAGAGGAAGTTTCGGTCTATGTCGAATATAAGGGAGAGAGAAAACGAATCACGGAAAAAGATTTGATTAGGCTATTTGATTAGTCTTCTGTAATACCTTGCTACGTCTGAAAGAATGTCAACGGCGATTGTGTTCCGGGTCTTGTCTTTCGGACTGTAATCTTCAAACAGGTCGACGAATTTTCTGTAATCAGGTTCGTCGTATTCGGGATCGGTAATTAAACTCTCTTTCAGCCATTCCGACTGCGAGGCTATCATTGCCTCTAATTTTATTTTCGGCTTATAACAATAGACATTAATTTCAGTGACTAATTTTCT
>JAISRJ010000198.1 GCA_031273705.1 Clostridiales bacterium | reverse complement strand
AAAAACCACATAAATATTTATAGTATAAAAGTGAAAATTGACCGCTGGTAAAGTGCCCAGAACAGCTGCGAGATTGGCCGCGATAAGCGAACGGAACCCCTGTACTGTTCTAATGGGTGTGGAAGCTTTGTTTATACGAAGCAACAGACGATCTATTGGCTCGGTCAAAGTGGCAATACCTAGAACAGCCGAGAAGGAGAGTTGAAAACCCGCGTCAAATAAATAGAGCGGCTCATAAATAAGCAAACAGACGCCCACGAACCCAACAGAAGATAATGTATCTCTGTCCCTGAATAAAATTCGGCCTATTATAATTACGGCAGCCATTAAGGTGGCGCGTACAGTGGAAATACTTGACCCCGTAAACAGACAATACGCAACAAGCGCGAATAAAGTTAACAACCCCGCGATACGCCTGTTAAGAAACGCGGATAACAGCTTATATATCGCCAGGCTGATTATGGACACATGCAAGCCGGATATGCAAAGCAGGTGAAAGATGCCGGCCGTGCGATACAGGTCTATGGTATTTTCATCCAGAGCCGCCCGATCTCCTATAATAATAGATCTCATAATCGCGGCTTCGTTAGGGCTTAGAACAGAGTTATACACATTCGCAAGCCGCCGCCGCGTTTGCGCGAGCAAAGAGTTGAGTGTAATACTTTGTTTGTCGCCCACATCACTGACAGTCGGAAAACTTTTATAAGCTATCTTTCTCGCGCGATAATACATAAATTCATCAAAGCCGCCCGGATTGCGCGCTGTATCCAGAGATAACAGCTCTCCGTTTAGGACTACGGTCTGCCCGATGTTTAGAGACACGCCCTGCGGAAGCACTGCCAGAACGTTCAGTCTGGTTTGCAAATATGTATTCCCATCATTTAGCAGCCAAATATCCGCGACTAATCGCTGCCGATTGGTCGAGGTCTCGTCGGTCTCGACCACAAAACCTGTCATGCGGACGGTTTTTTCTATATTAACAAAATCTTTCGCCGGTGAATATAAGCTTTGATCAGTGCGCAGATACGCGATCAAACAAAAAATAATGAACACTACCGCGGGAGTCCAATTATAATATTTGTAGACAGCAGCCGCGCACACGCCGACAGCGATAAAAAAGGACGAAATCAAGACCATATCCGTTTTGAAATAAAATCGCGCCAAGATACCGAACGAAACAAAAAAAGCCGCCCAGATTATTGGGCGTTTCATGACATCCCCCTATTGATTACGATATGCCCGAAAAATTATAGCGACATACATCAACACTTTTCAGATTTTCAGAGTTAGGCTGATGTAAACATATCAAATCTAAAACTTGTTGTCAAGTTATCGACGCCGCAGTTAAAATAATTGGATACCTTTCCTAATCCTTCGCAGACTTTCCTCCTTGCCCAGCAAGCCGCATAACTCGGCGGCGCCGCAAGGAGAGGTGGGTTTGCCGGAAAGCGCGGTACGAATCGGCCAAAGCATTTGACCATTTTTTATACCCAACTGTTTAACCAGAGAGACGAGCACATTGTGAGTAGATTCCGTACTCCATTCTTCCAGCTTACTCAACGCGGTTTCCGCGAATTTAAGGCTTTCCATGGAATTCTCCAAGTTGGTTTTCATTTTCTTATGAATATATAAATCCGAAGTATACTCCGGTAAAGCGTCAATAAAATCTACCAGTCCCGGTATCTCGCGCAGAAAACTAATTCTCGGCTGCACCATACCGGCGACAAGCTCTAAATCAACACCCACGGTTTTAATACTATCACTCAGAACGGGTAAAGCTAAATCTTTGAAATCATCCGGGTTCATATTCGCGAAGTATTGAGCATTCATCCAAGTTAATTTTGTAATATCAAATACAGACGGCGCTTTATTCAACCGATTCTCGTCAAAGCGCTCCGCCAATTCATCCAGGCTGAAAATTTCTTGATTATCCGCGGGACTCCATCCCAGCAACGCAATGTAATTTATTACCGCCTGCGGCAAGAACCCCATAGCCAGCAGATCCTCAAACGATCCATGCCCCTTGCGTTTGGAAAGTTTTTCGCCCTGTTCGTTCATAATCAAAGGCAAGTGTATATAAACCGGAATGCGCCAGCAAAACGCCTCATACAGCAAATTGTACTTAGGTGTGGACGATAAATACTCGCTGCCCCGCAGCACATGTGTTATTTCCATCAAATGATCGTCTATCACATTGGCAAAATTGTAAGTCGGCATACCGTCCGATTTTATCAGAATCTGATCTTCCAGTTCATCATTATTTATCGTAATATCCCCGTAGACCAAATCCAAAAATCTTGTCTCACCTTCGGGGATTAACTGCCGTATTACATACGTCTCGCCGGCGTTTAATTTAAGTTTGATCTCATCCGGTTTCAATCTATAGCAGGTTCTGCCATACTTTTCGTGTGCCGACTGATCGTGTGATCGGCGGTCTTTATTTTTGCAGAAACAATAGTAAGCTTTACCCTTGGAAACTAATTCCTCCGCGAATTTTTTATAAATGTCCAGACGCTCACTTTGGGTATAAGGTCCAAAATCCCCGCCTATGTCCGGACCTTCGTCGTATTGTAAACCCGCGGTTTTTAGCGTATTAAAAATTATATCAACAGCGCCTTCAACCTGTCGGCTTTGGTCCGTGTCCTCTATTCGCAAAATAAATTTTCCATTATAATGTCTCGCAATCAAATATTCATACAGAGCGGTGCGTAAATTCCCAATATGCATATATCCGGTCGGACTTGGCGCGAATCGTGTGCGAATCATATTATCACCCTATTAAAGCGTATTTAATAAAACCTAATAACCCTGCCGCCAGTATAACAAAGATAAAATGAACTTTCAACACTCTCAGCGCTATCCAGGCCGCGATAAATATCCCGGCGACGAAAAGATCTGTATTGTTTAGATTAAGTCCGAGACTAAGCCCCGGATTAAAACCATCCGGCCAGAGTGTTATAATTATTATGCCCAAGCCCGCGGACGCGATTAGCCCCACGGCCGCCGGACGCACAGCGGATAAAATATCTTGAATACGCCGCAGATCTTGGAATTTCTTATACAGATAGGCCAGCCCCAGAACAATTATCAAAGCCGGAGAAATCATGCCAAAGCTCGCTACTATCGCGCCCAATAACCCGGCGACACGGATACCGACGAATGTCGCCGCGTTTATTGCAATCGGTCCCGGCGTCATTTGCGATAATGTCAGCAGATCCGCAAATTCAGTCAAAGTCATC
>JAISRJ010000154.1 GCA_031273705.1 Clostridiales bacterium | reverse complement strand
AACGGCAACCCCGGAAAACCCGCGCCAGTACCCGCGTCAAGCAACTCAATCGGCGCTTGGGGCGAAATAAAACGCAATAGGGATAAAGAATCCACAAAATGTTTCGCTATAATCTGCTCAGGCTGGGTAATCGCGGTCAAATTAACACGCTCGTTCCATAACAACAACAGTCTCATATATTCGTCAAACAATAACGACTGATTATCGTCAATAGCTATGCCCAGCTTTTCAGCCTCTATTTTAAGTCTATTCTTTTTCAACATTAAAAATTTTCCATTGTCCGAACCTATCCGGCTCTCGAACCATATATAAATGTAGAATAGTTTTGTCTTTGCTATTCATAAGCAATATAATGTTAGTCTTTCCATTCTTAACAACGGTACTCTGCGGCAAATACTTAAATCCCCCATTGCCGAACGTCTCTTTAAGTTCCGATAAATCTATCCGTTTTATACAATTCTTGCTGATAAAACAGCTGGCATTCTCCGGATCGTAGGCTAACGCGTCAAGAAAGAGCTTTACCGTAGTGTTCTCGGTCATTATATTAAAAAACGGCCGCTTCGTATGTTGAATGTCGCCATAAGTGGTATACCCCGGCGGAATTTTTACTGTCTTAAGGCCGCAACCCTTGACTAACCAATGATAACCAAATAACAAAATATCTCCTCCTTTAACAGCGCAAGGGCTGCTTTGGCTTTTAGCCCAAAGAAATAATTGGGCATATGTATCTACATCGGTATTCTATGTCAGGCTCATAATGTAAACCCATGGTCGTGCCCGTGGGGGAAACCGCGCTTATATATTACGCGCGGTCAAATACACTGCCAATACCGAAAGATCTGCCGGGGAGACACCGGTGATCCTGCTTGCTTGACCAAAATTAATCGGCCTGATTGCCGCAAGTTTTTGACGAGCTTCAATTCGGAGACCATTAATTGATAAATAATCAAGATCTTCCGGTAATATCTTATTCTCAGCCTTTTTGAACTGTTCCACATGCAGAAGTTGTCTGTTGATATATCCCTCATACTTTATTTGAATGTTAACCTGACTCGAAATTTCAACAGATAAATCCGGTCGATTAGGATCGAACGGCGCCAATACAAAGTAATCTAACTCCGGTCTGCGAATAAGTTCAGCCATATATACACCGGTTATTATAGGACTGGAATTTTTTTGTGTCAATAGAATATTAAGCTTTTCTCCCGGGGCGACAACAACTTTTTTAACTCGATCAATTTCTATTCTAATGTGTTCCATCTTTTCCAAAAGCCTGTTATATCTGCTCACATTTACCAATCCAACTTCATAGCCTATATACATAAGTCTTTGATCGGCGTTGTCCTGACGCAGCAGCAATCTATATTCCGCTCTAGAAGTCAACATTCGATAGGGTTCGTTCACACCTTTTGTCACCAAGTCGTCAATTAATACTCCAATATAACCCTCGGAACGGCTAATAATAATACTCGGTTTTTCCTTAACGTATAGGGCGGCGTTTATACCAGCGACGATACCCTGCGCGGCCGCTTCTTCATAACCGGAGCTGCCGTTCAATTGCCCGGCGGAAAATAAACCCGGCAGAGTTTTAAACATAAGGGATGGAGTCAACTGGGTAGCGTCAATACAGTCATACTCTATAGCATAACCCGGACGGGTAATACGACATTGCTCAAAACCGGGCAAGCTGCAATACATCGCGACCTGTACATCCTCGGGCATAGAAGTTGACATGCCTGAAATATACATCTCACCGCTGTTCTCGCCTTCCGGTTCCACAAATAGCTGATGCCGCTCTTTATCTGAAAAACGAACAATTTTGTCCTCTATAGACGGGCAGTACCTTGCACCCGTACCCTTAATTTCACCGCTGTACATAGGCGAACGATGCAGATTTTCTCTAATAATCCGATGGGTATTCTCGTTAGTGTATGTGAAGTAGCAGGGAATCTGCTCCCTCTGAATCAAACGCGGATCCGTGTCAAAGGAAAAGGGTTCGATCGGAATATCCCCGGGCTGTATTTCCAATTTAGAGAAATCTATTGAGCGTTTATCAATCCTGGCAGGGGTTCCGGTCTTAAATCTCATCATCCTAATACCCAGACGCTCAAAAGCCGAACTTAAACCATGTGCGGCCCTAAGCCCATTCGGTCCCGTCGCGTGAGAGATCTCACCACACAAACAGCGCGCGTTTAGATAAGTTCCTGAACATAAAACAACAGCCTTGCATAAATATTTTACACCTGTTTCAGACACAATACCACAGACAGAATCCTTATCGAATAAAATATCAACAATCTCACTTTGACGAATATGAACGCCACATTCCTCAAGTGTTCGTTTCATTTCAGCGGAATATCGGGCTTTATCAGCTTGCGCGCGCAACGAATAAACCGCCGGACCTTTTCCGCAATTTAACATTCGACTCTGTATAAAAGTCTTATCAATATTCTTAGCCATCTGCCCGCCAAGGGCGTCAATCTCGCGCACCAAATGGCCTTTAGAACTGCCGCCTATGTTGGGGTTACAAGGCATAAACGCGATACTGTCCAGATTGATAGCGAATATTATAACCCTTAAACCTATTCCGGCAACCGCCAAAGCCGCCTCGCAACCGGCGTGACCGCCCCCTACCACGGCGACATCGTACACTATTTCACTTCCCAACACAAAACGAATCAAATATCTTATTTATCAAATCTTCATTAGCCTTTTCGCCCAATATCTCACCCAGAGAATTATACGCCTCAGAAAGTTCCATCGAAATAAAATCCTCCGGCAACCCTTGTAAAGCGTTATCAGACGCCCGCCTTAAATAATTGCTTGCTCTTTCTAGGGCGTCTTTGTGTCGAACATTAGTGATTATATCCTCTGAAGCTTGTATTTTATCAGGTGTAAAGGTATTTATTATATGAATTTTAAGATCGTTAATCCCACTGCCATCCGTTGCCGAAACCCGGATAAAAGGTAAATCAAACTTACTTGCCAATTCTTGATCATCCAACATATTCCGTAAATCCGATTTATTTAGCACACCAACGGTGTTTGCATCCGCAGAATGAACTACAGTTTCATAAATGTGGTAATCCTCCGACGTCAATTCATTTGAAGAATCCAGCACCCATAAAATCATATCGGCGTCTTTAGCCGCCTTGTAGCTTCGTTCCACACCCATTTGTTCAATATGTTCGCCGGTGTCTCTAATCCCGGCGGTATCCGTCAATTTAATTAACAAATGTCCCAGGCGAAAACTCTCTGTAAGGGCGTCTCGGGTAACCCCAGGTATGTCTGACACAATGGCCCTGTCCTGTTCCA
>JAISRJ010000190.1 GCA_031273705.1 Clostridiales bacterium | reverse complement strand
CATTTGGACGCAAAGCTGGCGTAAACAAGGCATGTGCATGCGGGTTTTTAAATTTCTTTCTTCATTATCCTTTAATTGTACACATGTTTTTCCAATAGTCAAGAACAAATTGTTTCCAGTCAATTGGAAATGTCTATGTCGATTCATAGATGACGAATCACGCATCATTCTAGTGAATAATGCACTGTTTTGATACCAAACAAAGATAATCCCCGAACCATTTCACAGCCCCAAAAAGGCGAGACTGAAAATTAGCAGAATATCTATGTTTTCGCCAAAATCAATTTGCTATGACAGGTCAAATAAATGCCAATTCAATCTCTAAACAATAGTTTGTGTTGTCAGTTTATGTTGAATTACAGCTATATCTGCTTAAATTCAATCTGAGCTACACGCTGAAACATTGTCGCTAACTTCAGGTGGACGAACTGTGTGCAATACATCTTGCCGTGGCACAAAGAGGATGAACTATCTAACGTTCAAATACTATTTGGAAAAGGTGTGTATGACATTACATATTACGCCAAGAACAATCCGTTCCTCGCTATATTTCGGTGTCGTCGAACAGCTTGTGTATGCTGCGGACAAAGGGGAAGTACAAGTTGTTTGTGTTTTTGATTATATTATTTACGTTTTTTTGATGATTCTTTGATTGGAATCAAATCATTAACACATTTGACGTATATTTATTGCAACAAAAACAAATTTCCCGAATAGGATTTTTACATAGCAAAGGCAGGTATTGCATTATGAAAACTATGATTTATACTGGCACTATCAGAGAATCTCTCTTAAAACAAATGCTGACTGTTTTGTCCGAATGTTCGCGCCAAACGAACTTCGTGCTACATTTATATTCCCCTAATTGCGGCGTTGTAGATGATATGCCGTGGATAAGTAAATTCGGGCAAGTAAGCCACAACCATTCGCTTAAAGCGCAAGAGGGAGGCGACATTCTTTTGAGTATGGGAGTGTCCGGCACTCGTTTTATCGCCGCGAAAATATTTGAATATATTTCTACTGGAAAGAAGATTATTCACTTTTATGTAGATGATTATGACCCTAATGTGCCGTATTATAGCAACATTTCGAATGCTCTGTGCGTGGACATAAAGAAAGATGTTCATCAGAACATCGCTGCGGTAGTGAAGTTTATCCAAAATGATTATGAACCATTGAGTTTTGAGGAAATATCAAAGCTATTTCCTATGAATGAAGCCAAATACACCTATAACACTATAATGGAAAGAGTTTCAATATGAAAATAAAGCAATCATAATAAGATGTCTGAATTTTGCAATTACACGCATCTATAAAATCCCAAGAACTGTTTCGTTCATTTAAGCGCAAAGAAAGATGGCACAGCATTTGAGGGTGCTAATAAAGTATCTCTCGCGGAGCGAGAATTATAAATTCTTATTTTGGGACGGATCCTACGTTGGCGTGGAAACTCAACTGTCGGAAACTGTGATTGGGAGATATACTTCCATAGCGAACAATGTGCAATTACTTAGATGTCAGCACCCGAAAAGCAGGAAAGCCGCAGGACAATCAAATAGTGTCGAAATTGGTTTGATAATAGTTGCATTACCTTGTTTTGAAATCAGGATCTGATTTCGTGATTATCGGATTTGTAGGATCATCCGCATATGTCATTAAAAAATCAAGATGGCATGCTTCAACTGTTTTTCGATGTACAGATAAAAATCGGGTATCTTGCGGCTTTCCTGCTCGAAAAGGGACTTTGTATCAATGCATCAGGCGTTTTATTCAGTAGCCGACATAGCAATTTTAAGTTATGTCGATAAACAATTGTTCGAATTCAGATATTTGCCCCCTATACACACAGAAAACAAAAAACTTGGATGTAGAATTGGAAATGATTGATAGGTTGCGGCGAACGTCAAAATAATGGATGGCATAAGCATTAGCGACGGTGCGATCATGGCAACGGTTACGAAAAATGTTCTGTCTTACGCGATATTAGGCGGCGTTACCGCTAAATTAATACGTTTCAGATTTTCTGATGACAACATTTATTCTTTGCTTAATTTGCGGCTGGTGGGAAAAAGATGAAGATTGTATTAAGTCGCACTACCCTTTTTTGCAAAGATAAGGGAGTTGCGGAGGGTATGCGGCAGGAAAGTCGCAGGATAATCAAATAGTGTCGAAATTGGTTTGCTAATAGTTGCATTACCTCGTATAGAAATCAGAATCTGTTTTTGTAAATCGCGGATTTGTAGGATCATCAAATATAGCTTTAAGAAATCAATTCGATATGCTTCGCCATGGTTTTTGATGTGCAGACAATATTCGGGCTCTTGCGGCTTTTTTAGGTATGTGGGGAGGAACCTTGCGAATTCGAGAGCTATATGTAGAAAGGGAGCAAAAATGTTTAGTAAACTTATCAAAAAAATCAAGGCGATACAAAAATGGCGGCCGTTATATGCCTTGCGCGGATATAAAATTTCGCATTCCGCAAACATCCGCAATGCATCAATGCAGGGAAATAATAAGATATGTAATGGAGCTGATATTAGCAATTCCGTTATTGGGAAATATACATATTTGGGACAGGATTCGCTTTTTTACAGGAGCAAAATAGGAAGTTTTTGTTCAATATCCGCCTTTGCCAAAATCATAACAGGCATTCACCCAATAAATTATTGCTCTACATCGCCGGTGTTTTACAGTGATGATTTAATGGAAAATAGGCTTTCAAAATTGAACCATCAATCTTTTAAGACGATTTCTTGCTCTTCGGGGGGGGGGGGCATACCACGTTATTATCGGAAATGATGTTTGGATAGGTCTTGGTGCAAGCATAATGGGCGGCGTTACAATAGGTGATGGTGCGGTTATCGGGTCAGGCGCGGTGGTTACAAAAGATATCCCGCCGTACGCGATAGCAGTTGGCATACCGGCAAAAGTTATTCGCTATCGTTTCTCAGATGAAGAAATCAAGTTTCTACTAAATATTCGCTATTGGGATTGGTCTGATGATATGTTGTGTAAGTCTGCGCCATTTTTTGGTAATATTGAAGCGTTGCAACAATTTTGTGAAATAAATAAATTTATAAGCGAGGATAATGTGTTATGATCAAAAAGCTTTTTAGACTGCTACGGTATTGTTATGTGCGGGTTAGAAAGCGCCGAAATATCCGTCTTGGCAAAAACGTAAGCCTTTACCGGGCAGTTCGTTTATACGGCAAGAATATAAATATTGGGAACAATGTTACAATCGGCGATTTCACGGTAATATTTTCTTGTTCCAAGGAAGGCATAAATATTGGCGATAACGTCATTATTGCGGCACAATGCTACATAATTGACTGTGACCACGGTATATCACGCGAAAAAAGAATAAATGAACAACCTTTAATATGCGATCACGTTGTTATTGAGGATGATGTTTGGTTAGGCGCGGGGGTAATAGTGTTAAAAGGAGTGACTATCCGCAAAGGCGCAGTGATTGGTGCGGGTGCAGTGGTGACAAAAGATATTCCCGAATACGCGATTGCGGTTGGCGCTCCCGCAAAAGTAATAAAATTTAGGTGAGGATTATGAATATTTTCAGCTTTCAAAAGCGACGTTATTCGAGTTAGGTTTTCAAAGGCAAATTCCGAATTTTAAAATTTCCAATTGCAATCGAGCAGATCTACCAGCTAATTGGCAGCGCATATTTCGTGCCCATGCCTAACTGGTTCATTTCCCTGTTGCCAATTGAAACAAATCATGTGGAATTGATGCAACATGATTTATTTGGCGCAAAGCGAAAGAAGGGGCGGACATGAGGATTTCAGGGACGCCGCTCACGCTGGCGCAAGCAAAGTCAGGTTGTTGGAAGCCATCAGCGATCCTGGGAAAATGGGCAATCCGATTAACGAATTGCGCTCTTCGCTGATTGCATGCGCGGATACCCTCGCGCATGAAAACCGCATCCGCATTTTGGAGGATCTTCTGGGCAAGGCGGCGCTTGATGCCGCCTTACCAGGGATTGTGCCTGAATCCTCCAGCTATGCCATTGAGCCGGAGGTAGGGAGGATTGAGCTTCATCCACCGCTGGCGGAGAACCGCAAAGGCCCGGTTGTCGCGAGATTCCGCCTCCCTAGGAGCCCTGGGGCATTCAAGACTAATGGCCTCCTTTGCAAGATCCTTGAAATGGCGACCGACTGGGTTGCAGGGACGCATCCGCAATCATCAGCGCCTCCGTTGTCCGCGGCATTGCCGGGAGCCATAGCCTGGCACTATTTGACATTGACGGTATGGCAGAGAAAAACGTTTTGATGGAATATACGTCAATCAACACCACTATTTTGAACGTTAAGCAGATAAAAGAAATGTTACTCACACTAAAATAAGTTCAGGATGAGCTGTGAGAAAGGATCTGAAAATATGAAAATTCTTGTACTCGGGGCAACCGGTATGGCGGGTCACGTCATTACTACACATCTTTGTGAAAGATGCAAGGATGTAACCGCGTTTTCGCGCCGTCCGTTTCCGTACTGCGAAAATATTATCGGTGACGCGGAGGATTTTTATTATCTGCGAAAAATTATTAGCGAAAACAATTTTGACGTTATTGTAAATGCGGTGGGTTTGCTGGCGAAAGATTCGGAAAAAAACAAATCAAACGCGGTATTGACGAATAGCTATCTGCCGCATTTTCTGAGCAATCTTCCACCTAAGATTATTCATCTAAGCACCGATTGCGTTTTTTCGGGTAGCAGAGGGAATTACAAGGAAAACGATTTAAGAGACGGAGAAATTTTTTACGACCGTTCCAAGTCTCTTGGCGAGCTGAATAACGGCAGAGATTTAACGCTCAGGCAGTCAATAATAGGTCCCGACATAAACGAAAACGGCATCGGTCTTTT
>JAISRJ010000048.1 GCA_031273705.1 Clostridiales bacterium | reverse complement strand
CTGAGGCCCTCCCTGGCTGGTAAGCTTAATAGTCTTACTTGCGGGAATGGTAATCCCGTCCGCGTCTGATTCGTATGTTATATTCGCCGTCAATTGGATCTCTGTCGGCACGGCGGCGTCCGCGTCGGCCAGCGCGCCTTTCAGTTCCGTCAGATTGCCGACCGCCACGGTGGCGCTCCACGTCGGCTCATCCGGAACCTCAGGAAGCTCATCCGCGCTCACGCTTAACGACAGCGACGGTATTAGCGCGATCAGAAGCGTTACCGCCGGCACGAAGGCCGTCAGGCGTTTTATGAAATTTTTTATGGTCACGATTATTTTCCTCCAATGGTCAGCAAAGAGCGTTAGTTTTATTTTGCCTTTCTTAGATATTACCCACAGGTATGCTCGGCAAGGCTTTCACTTTAATTTGCCCAGATTTTTTATCCTTAATCGGCATGAGGCGCAAAAATCAGATCCGACGTGATATGTCTTTCATTAGAAATCCCCCTTACGCGTTACGCGTGCAATCTGGCTGAAACGCTGCAATTACAACAAAAAATTAAAGTGGCGGGTACCAACCATTTTGGTTTTTCTCAAGTTTTGGCATGGTTAAAATGGCGTTGATACATAACCCCGTTTATGCTATAATATGGAAGAGAAGAATTGCGATAGTGTAGAAGATGTTTAAGTATAAAGAGCGGAGGAACCGATTGTGGCAGACAAAATTGAAAATGATGTGATATGGAAAGATCGCAAACGCATACTGGGTATGCCTCTTTCGTTTACGCGATATGCGGCGACGGAGGATCGCTTTATTTTAATAAAGGGATTCCTTAACACGGAAACCGATGAGATTCTGCTTTATAGGATTACGGATATAAAACTTAAACGTTCGCTGGGTCAAAAGATATTTGGGGTGGGTACAATTATATTGTACAGTGCGGATCAAACAAACAATGTGCTGGAGATTAAGAACATAACCCGTTCGGATGAAGTACGTGGCTTTTTGAGCAAGCTTATAGAAGAACAACGCGCCAGAAAAGGAATAACCAGCCGAGAATTTTTCAGCTCTCATTCTCATGACCCCGACATAGATTTGGACGGCGACGGTCTGCCCGGTTAGCTGTACACGCTATAATAAAAACCTCCTCCGAATGCGCGGAAGAGGTTTTGTTAGTTCTATTGGTCGTGTCTTACTACATCCTGATACTGGTCATTATTTTGGCTTTGATACTCGGTGTGCGAGTCTTGTGAAGTCCTGCCATACAAGCTAAGGCAATACAGACCGGCTAAGCCTATAGCGGCATAAACGATTCTGGAAAGCCATGATTCCATTCCACCAAAAAGCGTAGCTATTAAATCAAGCTTAAAAAAGCCAATCAAGCCCCAGTTAATAGCGCCAATTATGACAAGCGTAAGCGCTGTCCAATCCAATGGCTTAGATCTCATGTTGCGTTTCCCCCTTAATTTACGAAAAGAATATCTGTAGAATCCGAGCAATCTCGGATACGTAATTATTATCTCACGAAAATAAAAATCTAGTATCTAAAGGGGAATTAATTAATGGAAGTTCAGAAATTTTTGTAAATTTTATTATACCCGCCGATTGCGTTAAGCGGCGTCGGTTCTCGCTCTAAAATAGTCTTGGCTTTACAGCCCGTTAAATTCTATAATTGAAGTAAGCAGACTGTTTGCTTCCAAAATATCCTGCTTTTGCTCGTCGCCCTCTATTTCACGTTCTATGGTTAGAGCGCCGTCGTAACCTACGGAGATTAATTTTTTTACAAATAATGGAATGTTTACCCTGCCTTGCCCTAATGGGCGTTCGTTCCCCAGAGCTAGCCCATTTGTGGGATATTCCCCATCCTTCGCGTGAACGCTGTTTACATATTTACCTACTATATCCAGCGCGTCAAGTGGATTTGCTTTGCCATACATTAACAAATTAGCGGGATCAAAATTTAAACCAAGATTATCCGCGCCCACATCGTTTATCAATCGGTGCAGAGTTATTGCCGTTTCCTGCCCGGTTTCCAGATTAAGCCGCGCTCCTAATTTTTTATACTCCGACGTAAGATACTTTACCATTGCAACAACCTCGGCATATAATGAATCCGACGGATTTTCCGGTATAAATCCTAAATGCCCGCAAACATCCTTTACACCCAGTTTGACAGAGAACCGCGCCGATTTTATTAATTCTTTCATACGAATTGCGCGGTATGTAATAGGCACGATACCCAGCGTAATCGGTCCGTCGTTGAAATTATATATATGAGGTCCTGAACCAAGGGCTATCATAGAGGTAATCTCTATGCCGGATTCGTCACGAGCTTTTTTTATTTTCTCTGACTCCTCGTCAGAAAAACTTTTGGGGGTGTAAAGCTGGCAAGTGGGAATATTATTCTCGACACACCAACGAAAATTTTCATCCATGTTATTATTATTTAACACAACGCCTGTTTTCATTAACAGAAGCCTCCTTGACTTGACAAAAGATTAAAATAATTTTAGTATTAATAATTATACTCGCGAGCGTAAGCGTTTGCCAACGACATACGAGAATTTTTAGCGCAAGACAAAGAAGATGGCTGCGCCTCGTACCCGCAAGGTACGCAAGTAGACGTCTGATGCGGTATCGCGCTAAAAAGACCGTATGGATGGCAAATGATTTCGCTTGCGGGTATAATAGAGTAAAGAGAATAAAGCCCTATATAAAGGAGGTATTTGTTTGAGCACGACCAGAGCTACATTTAATCTAACAGCCACCGCGCTGCTAATCGGAGTGAGTATCGCTATCCCGCTTTTTATGCCAAAAATTGCTATCGAACCCATGTCATTCACACTGGCAAGTCATGTCGCGATTTTTATAGCAATGTTTATTTCACCCGCTATGGCTGTCGCCGTTGTGCTGGGCGCGACAGTCGGATTTTTCTTTTCGGGGCTGCCGCTTGTGGTTATGCTTAGGGCCGCCTCGCATATTTTCTTCGCGCTTGCCGGCAGCTATTATATTGCAAAGCACTCGGAGGTGCTTAATTCTCCGCGGGATACCCACATTTTTTCCTTCGCTCTGGCGCTGATTCACGCTATCGGAGAAATGATTGTGGTTAGCTTCTTTTATTTTGGCGGCAGCTATCAGGAGCACAACTTCTTTCGTGTGGTTATTCTGTTGGTAGGATTGGGATCCATTGTTCACAGTATGATAGACTACGAGATCGCCTGGGTTGTTTTCCAGGGTTTAAGCCGACAAAAATCATTGGCTTCTTATATTAGAAAGTAAAGTCTGCACCGCCCCGGACGGCGGAATCGCGACAGCCGTTCACACAAAGCGCTTATTAGAATATTGGCGCTATGTAGCTGCCCCACCAGCGACAAGTTATTTCCATTGCGAAATATGCAAATTTGCGCGGGTGTGAATGGACTTACGCGAAACCCGCCGTCCGGGGCTTGAAAATTCCTCTCCGCATAGGAGTGGCGCGCGGGTGTGGATGGCCTTACGCGAAACCCGCCGTCCGGGCGCTTGCGAATTCAAATGTATGAGTCGCCTGGGCAAGCCAAGAACATTCGGTTTCTGTCAGGCGGGGGGAAAGTTTTTCGTAAACTGTTCTGTGATAATCGTTAAGCCAGGCGCGTTCGCTGTCGTCCAGCATGTTCACTTCTACCCCGGCTAAATCAATCGGACAGTAGGAAATGGTTTTAAATCGTAAGAACTTGCCAAACTCATTAGTTAAATCGTCCTCTATCAGCATTGTGTTTTCCGTTCGTATCCCATACTCGCCTTCTCGATAGACCCCCGGTTCGTTGGTTACAATCATTCCCGGTTCTAGCTTAAAATCATTTGGTCTTACGCCTATTCTCTGCGGTCCCTCGTGAACGCTTAGACAAAACCCTATGCCGTGACCCGTTCCGCTGTTGTAGTCCTGATGGTTCTTCCACATCACGCTTCTTGCGTATGTGTCCAGATTAGAACCGTAAGCGCCATACCGAAAGACGGCGCTGGCCAATCCAATATGCGCCTTTAAGGTCAATGTAAAATCCCTTTTCATTTTATCTTTTACTTTGTCAGACGCGTAGCCCAGCACGATAGTCCTTGTTATGTCTGTGGTGCCGTCCCAATAATGCCCACCGGAATCCACCAGCAAAAATCCTTCGCTCTTTATCAGCGCCGCCGTCTCTTTGCTCGCGCTGTAGTGCATCATAGCGGCGTTCGCGTTATATCCCGCAATTGTATCAAAACTTGGAGTAATATAATTGGCACCCGCTCTTCGCAGTTCAGTCAGCTTTTCGCCAGCATCATATTCTGTAATCCGACCCTTGTTCTCTTCAACCCATATAAGAAATCTTACCATAGCCACGCCGTCGCGGATATTTACTTCTTCCAAACACTCTAGTTCCCGCTCGTTTTTAATAGCTTTTAGTTCGGTGGTAATATCGGCTCTTAACTCACAAAGGAAGTGGCCGTCAAGCGTTTCCGCAAGCAGCCGGCTGCTTTTCCCTAAATCTATGGCTACCACAGCTTCGGCGGGTAATGTCCGAACATGCATATAAAAATCGTCATAATTTAAAATCCGTATGCCATCCAAAACAAGCCGCGGTCGCGCGGTTTTAATATCTTCCGGATCGGCGAATAAGATAGCCTCGTCTAGTGTGATCAGCGCGTATGCCGAAAATAAGACCGTTGTTTTCATATTACCGCCGCGCAGATTAAACAGCCAGGCAATATCATCCAATGAAGAAATAACATATGTGTCCGCGTTTTGTTCACGCATCATAAAACGGACTTCTTCAATTTTCACCGTCCTTGATTTGCCGCAAAACGCCACACTGTGATCTACGATGGGAAATTTCTCTCTCGCCGGGCGATCCGACCATAGTTCTCCGATCAAATCATTATCCGTCTTTAGGGATATGCCTTTGGGCTTTAGCGTCTTTAAAAGTTCGTTAGCCGCGCTTGCCGACATGCAGCGCCCATCGAAGCCGATAACACCGTTTTTGGGGGTTTCATCGACTACAAAATTCAAAAGTTTCTTTACTCTCGGTTCTCCGTCTTTGTGCAATGTAAAACCCGATCCGTCCAGTTCTTGCTCTGCCTGAATAAAATATCGACCGTCCGTCCACAACCCGGCGTGGTCTCTCGTAATAACCGCCGACCCGGCGGAACCCGAAAAACCGGATAGAAATCTTTGCTCGTTCCAATGCTCCTCAGCATACTCGCTCTGATGAGGATCTGATTTTAAAGCGATATATGTGTCGATCCCGTCGCGTTCCATCAATTTGCGAAGCTGTTTTATAGTGTCGTACATAATTACCTCGGTTTCCATAAAGAATGTATTTCAGAAAAGATTGTTTTATCTGTGGGATTCCGAAACACCGACGCGCAAAGCAGTGGATTTTCTTTATCCTGATAAAATTCCGCCAAGATCACATCATCTTTCGCGCATTGCTTACGATAAACGGCCTTTAGTTCGTCTGGTTTACTGGTATAGTACAAATCATCCGGCACATCGTCAAACGCCCATTCCATATACTTTACGTTGTTTACATGATTGTTTGTATCCAGTTCACGCCTTGTAACTATAAATTTTCTTGTATTTATCGGCAGTTGCCCGGCGGTGTTAAGCCCCGGGAAAAATGACTTTTTATCTTCAGGTTCAGGGTGTAATCCATAGCTTGCGATTATTTCCGGAGTCGGTCTAACCAGTTTGGCGTTTTTTAAATCCGCTAACATCCAACTGGAAAAAGCCAGCAGTATTCGCTTTCCGTTTTCGTCTTCCGCCTCAAACCATCTTTCGCCGATAACCCCCTTGAATTTTGTTGGATAAGTGCTGACAATTATATTCTCACATCGCTTGGGGTAGCGGCTTACTTTAACGGACCAATTTGTAACAACCCACGCCAATCCATTTTCATAATACCATTTCATGGGCAAAGTAGTGGAATCCGTCTGACGAATGGACGATTCCTGAACAAAGTGCATTAATCTTGGAAGAGTAGCCGTAAAATCTTCATTTAACGCCTGATAATCAATATTGAATGTGCATTGAAATTTCCCCATCCGTTCCTCCGTGGCTTTTTATACTCGCGAGTATAATTACCAAACAATTATTATTAATAATTGTTGATATTATATCACAACCTAAAATCGCGTTCAACGAAAATCAGCAAAGATTGGTTCAATCTGTATTGCGCACAGCTGATTCGATATGTTAAACTATCAAGCATAATAACCAACGATAAACCGATAAGGAGGACGCTATGTACAGAGCGCTGCTATTGTTCCAAAACTTCGTTACGGTATTTAATAATCTGCGTAATGCCGATTCGGATGACGCACTTGAAACTGTGTGGGAGATTTGGCTTAAAATTATTGAATGCGCCGCGATTATAATGATAGGTTTAGCTTTAAGCACACTTATCCGTTATTTAATCAGAAAGGCGTTTAGACTGCCCAGCAGAGGGGGCGGAAAATCCGAAACCCTTAGCTCTTTGCTCCAAAATTTTGTAAAATACGGCTTTTGGTTCTTTATAGTCTGTCAATTGCTAACCACCTTTGGCGTGGCCGTAGAGTCCGTTCTGGCTGTCGCCGGTATCGGCAGCGTGGCTATAGGTTTCGGCGCGCAGACCGTCGTAAAAGATGTTATTACGGGAATGTTCATTCTGCTGGAAAATCAATATAATATCGGAGACATTATTACCGTAAACGGATTAACGGGAGAAATTGAATCGTTGGGTGTGCGCACTACAAAAATCCGCAATATAAACGGTAATTTACATATTCTTCCTAACAGCGCGATTGTGGCTGTTACGAATATGAGCCGGCATTACAGACGGCCTACTTTAAACTTGGATTTTCCAAACGCTAAACCGGTGGATTACATAT
>JAISRJ010000153.1 GCA_031273705.1 Clostridiales bacterium | reverse complement strand
GGTCAAGATCTATTTCAGGCCGATATTTTTTAAATACCCTCAAGAATAAAAATGACGTTAAGTAGACGTAAATTCCCATAGCGACCAAAGACATAATAATGGTTATCCACGAGGCAAGAAATACGCCAAACGCAATCAAAGCGCACAGGATAGAAGTCGGCAAATGACGGTTAGCCATAAAAAACGCCGTCTTGAAACTGTCCTTCAGTCCAATCTGAAAACGGGCGTTTATTGGCATGATATACATAAATATCAAAATTAACTCGATGCAGAAACAAATCTGTATCGGCTTAATGATAGTCGCCATAGAGCCAATTATTTCAATATTTGTAATGTTAATATACAAAATATATGCCAACACCCAAAATATCAGCCAAATGATAGTAGTCTGTTTAAAATTGCCCTTGAAACTAGTCCAGAAATCGCGGAATAAATATCCCTCACGATTGGATATACGCCTTGTCATTACATAATATAAAGCGGTAGTAGAGGCACCGATGGTAACAATTGGTATGCTAAACAGCAGCCATATCATACTCAAGATCATAATATCCGCTAATATCGTACCGAATTTATAAAACGGTCCGTCCAAACTAAAAAAGCCCTGCATTCCCATCATCCCTCCGTGAGTCTGTGGGTTAAAAGATAGTACCCGCTTTTATTACGCTTTCCAATAAATCCTTTCTAAATATAGGGCTTGAGGATTCAAAACTATTGATAACGACCCCTTCGGCTTTTGGATTCGCCGTAGCGTGGATGAATTCTCCGCCGCCAATATACATAGCTACATGACCTTTGAAAAAGACCAGATCACCGGGCTTTTTTTCCTCGAAGGGTATTTCTCGCATTTCAAAGCCCGGACGAATATCGGCGTCGCGATAAATAATACTGCCATTAAGTAAGTATGACATAGATGTAAGCCCACTGCAATCAATACCCAGCGGAGTTTTTCCACCCCAGCGATATTGAACGCCCATGTATAATTTCGCGGTTCGCACCAAGGCTTCGCGCATTTCTGTTTCTTTTAACGCGTGAATTATCTCGTCTCTGATGCATGGACGCCGAACAAAACCTCTGCTCTTATCCGGCAAGCCAACCTGGATGTAACCGTCGCCGATGGTTTTATCTGAATCTACGGAATCCAGCTTTTCTAAATACCCGCCTCGCGGAACATGTGCGATGATTCGGGCATGGACGGTCGGTTCCGCCATAACATCCAAATACGGTGCCCAAACAACCCATTTTTTCACGCTGTCCCAGTGGCTAATACATATTTCATCACTGATTAATATACCGCTTTGTAACATGTCTTTCGGCACATAACCCTCATAACGATACGGCGCTTGGATTCGGACATAACCGCCGATTTCGCCGTCCAGAATCTTAATCTTCATTCCAAAAAGGGGTTCATCCGCCAGATTAGACGCATCCTGTTGGAGATATATCGATAAAATATCTGTATTAACTAAAGCTTGCATGTCAACTCCTATAATTATTATTTTTTACCCGCAAAACATGTCGTAGACAGTGCGGGCCACGCGGCCAATTAATTTAGGATCCCCATCTATATCCGGAGCGTTTTGGACTAACACACCTAGGAATACCTGTCTGCCGTCCAGCGTGAAAACCCCTGTGTCATGCGACAGATAATCCAACCCGCCGGTCTTATGCGCAAGTATAACATCTTCCCAAATATATCTGGTAAATAATTTTCCGTTACGCTGTTTTTTTAAAATCCATATGGCTTCTCCGCAAAGCTCCGGATCTAAAATTTCTCCGCAAAACAATTTCCTAAAGATTTTATACATATCGCAAGCTGTCGTCAAGTTATCGCATCCATTCTGACGCGAAACAAAATCCAGCATCTTGCGCCTTAGAACTGTCTGCGTCAAGCCCAGCTCATATGACATATAATGGTTTATCTTATCAAACCCCACCAAATCTATCAACGCGTTTGTAGAAGTATTGTCTGACAGGGTGATCATCCACACCAATAATTCCAAAATACTTGCTCTGCGCGCTCCGCAATCGAATACTTGAGTATCTTCACATATATTATCTACGCAAATTTTATCATCTAACCGCAGCCGATACTGGTAAACCTGATCCAGCACAGCCAGCATAATCGGTGTCTTTATAGTAGAAGCGGAGGACATTACATGATTGGATTTATAGCAATATCGCGGCTCCGCCTCATCCAACACATGGCAATAGACGCTTATCTCACCGCGCGCGCACTTTATTAATCTATCAATTTTATTTTTCAAAACTACTCACCTTGAATATTTATTATTCCTTCATCCGCGTTTAATAAAACTCTCGCGCCCAAAGGCAAACACGCGGTCGGTAACACATGCCCGCAATGCAAACCCGAAACTACTGGTTTTCCAATATCCCCAACCAGTTCTTCAATAATATCATTTACAGTTATTGATTTTGAGGGTTCTTCAGCTTCACAATTTGAAAACTCACCAAAGATTATTCCGGCGCAATTGTCCAGCTTTCCGCCGTGACGGAGCTGTAACAACATCCGATCAATCTTGTAAGGTAATTCGTCAACATCCTCTAAAAATAAAATTTTATCCTTTACCTCGATCTCATAATATGTACCCAGTGTGGAAGCAACCAGCGACAAATTCCCGCCAATTAATTCCCCTTCCGCGCTTCCGGCGATTAAAGTCTTTAATCGACTGCCGTCAGGATTAACTATCTTACTTGGCAACGATCCGAACAGCGCGAACTTAACGCTCTCCTTTGTAAAATCATCCAAACCCTGATACCATTCGGTACCGGGCATTGGGGTATGCCAAGAAATCAGCCCACGACGGTTTAATTCCATATGCAAGGCGGTTATATCGCTATAACCGTACAGCGCTTTCCCGGTGGAGGCAATCTCGTCAAAATCCACATATTCCAGCAGTCTATGCGCGCCATACCCCCCCCGGATAGAGATAACAGCCTTTGTGTCCGGATTTAAAAACGCGTCTGTCAGATCTTTCGCGCGCTCCTTATCGGTCCCCGCCAGATAACCATGTCTTAAATAGCAGGTTGGATACGCCACAGGTTCTAAACCAAAATCGCGCACACTGTCAAGAGCTTTTTCCAATTTCTCCGGAGGCTGAGCTCCGGATGGAGAGATTAAAGCCACTTTATCTCCTACGTGTAAAAATTGCGGTAAAATCATCTCAAGCCTCCAGAGATATTTTATAACGGTTTCGCCAAACAGACACTTTCCGTTTATTTTTGAAACCGCTATAACCTAATCATACATCCTTTTGTACTTCTCAGCCTCTATAATATTACAGTAAACAAAATGATTCCGTTCAATCTGTGTCCAAAACGGGAGTTCTTCATCATAAATGTGCTCCGACGGATCATACGCGATTAACCTCTTGTTTTTCTCTTGCTCCGGATCGGGGATAGGCACGGCCGATAGCAATGATCGTGTATATGGATGCATAGGTCTGGAGAATAATGTTTCGGTATCCGCGAGTTCTACCATTACTCCGCGATACATAGCCGCAATTCGGTCGCATATATACCGCATTACCGACAGATCATGGCTGATAAATAAATACGACAGCCCTTTTTCTTTTTGCAGACGACTCATTAGATTAAGAGCCTGCGCCCGAATGGAAACATCCAACGCGGAAATCGGTTCATCGGCGACGATAAACTCCGGAGACATTATCATAGCCCGCGCAATGCCTATGCGCTGTCGCTGTCCGCCGGAGAACTCATGCGGAAAGCGATCCGCGAATTCCGGTCTTAACCCTACTTCTGACAATGACCGCCTTACTTTATCCCGCTTTTCGTCTTTCGCGACTTTGCCCAGATTAAGCAGACCTTCCGCCACAATACTCTCTACCTTAGCCCGTTCGTTAAGGCTGGACATGGGATCCTGAAATATCATCTGAATATCTCTGGTCAACTGTTTGTCGTCTTCATTGGAAATTTTGCCGCTTATTCGTTTGCCTTTAAAATAAATCACGCCATGCGACGGCTCGTAAATTCTTAAAATCGCGCGTCCCAGTGTCGTCTTACCCGAACCGGACTCTCCAACTACGCCGAAAGTCTCGCCTTTGTATATAGAAAAACTTACATTTTTTACAGCGTCCAGTTTGTTTTTCCCGCGTTTGAATGTGACGGTCACATCCTGAACCTCTAACAAAGGTTCCGTATCAAATGTCTTTTTATAGTCGGATGATTGAGGTGTATGGCGTAGCGGCGGAAGCTCGATCTTCGGCGCGCGCGGATCCAGCAGCCAGGTTTTCGCAAAATGGTGTTTGTTCACTTTAAACAGGGGCGGTCTCTCAACAAAATCCACCTTAAGCGCGTGAGGATTGCGCGGAGCAAACGCGTCGCCGATAACACGCGTGGTTAAGTTAGGCGGGGAACCCTCTATAGAATACAAACTTTCGCCTTTTGCGGCCCATTGCGGCATACTTAACAATAACGCCCATGTATAAGGGTGCCGCGGTCTATAGAAAATATCCTGCGCGCTGCCAATTTCCACAAATTCCCCGGCGTACATAACCGCGATTCGGTCGGCGACATTGGCGACAACCCCCAAGTCATGAGTAATATATATTGTGGTTAATTTGTATTTATGCTGTAACGCTTTTATCAGTTCCAGTATTTGAGCTTGAATGGTTACGTCGATAGCGGTCGTCGGCTCGTCGCAAATCAACAGCTTGGGTCTGCAGGCAATAGCAATCGCGATTACCACGCGTTGACGCATTCCACCGGAGAATTCATGAGGATACTGTTTTAACCTGCGTTCGGGCTGTGGAATACCCACATCTCTCAGATAACCAATTGCGATGTCCCTGGCGGCGGCGCCTCTCAACTTTTGGTGCAGAGTTATAGTCTCTGTCAACTGTTTACCGATTGACAATAACGGATTAAGACTGGTCATAGGGTCCTGCATTACCATGGCTATCTCCCGCCCTCGAATCTTACGCCAGTCGCTCTCGGTTTTGTATTTAACCAGATCTTCACTATTGTAAATTATCTCGCCATTATCCACATGCCCATTGGCGTCCAGCAAGCCCATTAAACTTTTACAGAAAACACTTTTGCCCGATCCGGATTCTCCCACAATAGCAAGGGTTTCGCCATGCTTGACATCTATAGACACATCTCGTATAACACGCAAGTTTTCCCCACGCAAATTAAAACTAATATTTAGATCTTTAACGGATAAAATATTCATCTCCGCCCCCCTCACGCCACATGATTCTTAGGATCCGACGCGTCAGCAAAAGCATTTCCAATAATATAGAAGGAAATCGTTACAATACACAGTACTACAGTCGGAAAAATAAGCTGATAACGCAGATTTGGCTCCATCATTTTATCTATGCCCGAGACAATCAAATTACCCAGCGACGGAATAGACAGCGGCAGCCCCAGTCCGATATACGTTACAAAGACTTCATTAGAGATTGCGTATGGAATAGCCATAGCCATACGCATTGTGATTATAGAGACAAGATACGGCAGCAGGTTACGCAAAATTATCAAATATGCCGGTGTGCCCAAGCATCGTGAAGCCAGATTATAATCTCTGTCACGAATAATCATAACCTGATTGCGGATATAACGCGCGGTAGTAAGCCAGCCCGTAAGGCACAAAGCGAAAATAATTGTTTCTAGACTGGGGTGCAAAACGTAAGATATGAGGATGAGAATAAGGGTTTGCGGAATATTATCAAAAACATTGTACAGCTCGGTAAAAATAAAGTCCAATTTACGGGCGTACCCCCACATCACTCCGATAACGACGCCAATCACCGCTTCGACGACCGCTACTACGAAACCGATAAAAAGACTGGTTCGCGTACCGCTCCACGTTCGACTCCAAAGATCTTGACCTATGGCGTTAGTGCCGAAAATAAATTCGTCGTTAGGAGGTCTGTTTATAATCTGAATGCCTGTTTCGTCGTTATGTATCAGAGTCGGATCTTTTTGGTTGGGGATGTATGGCTGAATAAAGGTAAATAACAGCGTTAAGGCAATCAAAAATAAGAAGAACATCGCGGTCTTGTTGTGCCAAAAAATGCGCAGACTGCTTCGCCAATAAGAATAACTTACATAAGAGAGCGGTTCCGTTTCATCCGGCAGATATTCGGCTTCAGTAAACTGTTCGGCCTTAGAGAGCGCCTCATACCCGCGAGTGGAATACGCGTTTAAACTCTCCGCCACTTGTTTAACCTTGGTACGCGCGGTGGAATTTCCGAACATCAGCGGGTCTCCCCTTTCTCGGATAATCTAATTCGCGGATCCAGTAGCGCCATTGCTATGTCGCCCAACAGCAGCCCCGCAATACTAATGGCGGAATAAATAAGCACCAGAGCTTGCACCACAGTGTTATCCTGCCGCTTTATAACATAC
>JAISRJ010000094.1 GCA_031273705.1 Clostridiales bacterium | reverse complement strand
CGGTTATGGATTGGGCGGCGTTGTGTTCGGATTAATAGCTTCGGCGGCAGGCTTGAAAGTGACATTTATAGCCGCCGCCGGTGTAACCTTGGCTTCCTTTATTACATATATGACGGCTCCGAAATTTCAGGTCGAAAAATAATTCAAGGAGGAAAAAATGTTTTTTACAAAATTTAAGCCTATGAGCGACGAAGAGATTACTAAGAAAATATCAGCGCAACCCAGGCCAATTTTGGGTGGCTGTGAATTGCTCGCAGGTAAAGAAATGAAGCTGCATTTGGATGGCGCTTATGCTCCAAAACAATTAGAGTATAAATTCCTGGACTCGGATAACCTTGTGGCACTGCAAAACGGTATAAGTTATGAAGCCGAGTATTCGGCGGTATGTTTGGATGAGCGTATAGTTCTTCTGTCGCACATTATACCGGGGACAAATCGTGGATGGCATCACATTATCGATTTAAAAAACAAGAACGCTGCTGTTTTTGAAACTTGGTTCGGTATAGAAGTGCCTGTAGGTATAGATATAACCGGAACGAAGGCCCCGACACACACAAGAAAAATTCCTCGTGAGATTCAGCGGCATTATTATTTTGGCTGGGTGGAAACAGACGAGAACAAATTAAGACCGGAAAAGCTTCACACAACGACCAATCGCCTGGAAGGGCGTGGTTTACGCTGGGAGTATGATAATGGACGGGATATTTTAACATTTTTTCCGTCTGTTGTGTGCTCGACACTTGTGGAACTTAGTGATCCGCTTGGTGGAATTACCATGACCAATCCGTCGGATTACATTAAGATAGACGATGAATATTATATTTACGCGCGCTGGGAAGTTGAGTTTAGCGGTATGATGTGGATTGAGCTGTTAAACATAGCGGAACTTACATCTAGTGGTCTTGCGTTTGGATTTGACGACGCTGATAATTTGGTGTATGGGTTTCACAGAGCGAGGCTTACAATAACCGGCGACGCGGCTCATTTGGAAAGTATCACAAATAACGGTGATAAAGCGCCGCCAATGGCTGCTTATTCGCCCATGGTTGATATTACGGAAAAGGGTTTTCGGTACACCTACCGACCGACGGATATAGATGTCCCGATGCCTAAAGAAGAAGCTTTGCGACATGCCGCCGAATCCCGGAAAATTTTTGATGGTCAAAGTATTATGAGCGGCGCAAATAACTTGGAAGTTTCGGATTATTTGACAGGAAAACAATTTACTGTCAGGCTTGACGGTGAGAAACATACAGCCGCTCCCTGGGCAGGTGAGAAACAGCCCGTTTATGAGTACGATATAATTAGTATCGATAGACTTAAATGGCGCATTAACGGCGGTGAATGGCAGGACGAAGTGTATACCGCTTTCCAACCCGCAAAGGATTTGATTTTATTCTCGCACATGTGTACAGGGGATCCGGATTACGCGAACCTGACGCACGCGGTCGATTTTTCAAAAGGGCTGGCCACTACCATTCGCGCGCAGGTGGGAAATTGGCACAGCGGATGGGAAATTGGGGCATACGCGAAATTCGGCGTATTGGAGTATGGAGATATTGTTCCTCCGTTTGCCCGGCGCCACCATTTTACGACAGATTTGGTTGGCAAGTGTTATGCTTGGTCGTACAGTGATACAATGAATAGTATTCATATATATAGCTCGCCGCAAAGTTACAGCTGGACTATTTTTCAACCTGACAACAGCGGCGGAGCGACCTGGAGCAGTCCATGCTTTTTTATAAAGCTGAGAGAGGACGCTTATCTTTTCCAGTGGGTGGAAGAAAATTGCAATGGATACCAAACGATTGTGATTTTTAATCCGCGCACAATGCACGATGGTGGATTTTCATTCGTTGTAAATCATACGGGTTTGATTCTTTCTTTAACAGGCGCGTTTGCCCGCAAGCTGGGCGAGTTTGATATAATGAAGTATTTTGTTAACAATTAATCCAATCATTAATCGCCGCCCGGCGATATTTTCTCAGCCGGGCGGCTTTAACTGCGGGAAGGTATGTTAAGGTAAAATATGTCCGGCGGCAAGGTATATTTCATACCATTCGGGTCGGGTGAGGGTTATGTCGGCCGCCCTGGCGCAGTCTGTCAGGCGTTGTATATTCATGGTTCCGGTGACAGGTTGAAATTTGGCGGGATGACGAAGTAGCCACGCCATTGTGATAGTTACGTTGCTTACTCCATATTTAACGGCTATTTCGTTGATTTTTGCGTTAAGCTCCTTGAAGTTCTCGTTATCTAAAAAGACGCCTTTAAAAAATCCGTTCTGGAATGGAGACCAAGGTTGAATTGTAATGTCGTTAAGACGGCAGTAATCCAAAATACTTCCGTCGCGGTTGACAGCCATATCGTCCGCCATGTTTACATGAATGCCCTGCGCTATCATATTTGAATTTGTGATACTTAGTTGTAATTGATTCGAGACAATTGGTTGTTTTACATATTTTTTTAAAAGCTGGATCTGCATGGGATTTTGATTTGAAACCCCAAAATTACGCACTTTACCGCTTGCTTGCAAAATATCAAACGCCTCCGCCACTTCCTCCGGCTCTACCAAGGCGTCCGGCCTATGAAGAAGCAATACGTCCAAGTAATCGGTTTTTAAACGCTTCAAGCTTGCGTCTACCGATTTTAAGATATGTTCCTTTGAGAAATCAAATAGTTTACCGGCTACGATACCGCATTTTGTTTGAAGAATTATTTTTTCACGGATAGATGGGCTCATTTTAATTGCTTCGGCAAATATCTCTTCGCACGAACCGCCGCCGTATACATCCGCGTGGTCGAAGAAATTCGCGCCCAGATCCAGGGCGGTCTTAATGAAATTTTCCGCTTCCGGCTTGGTTATTCTGTTGATTCGCATACACCCTACGGCGATTGTCGGTACTTGCAAATTTGAAGTTCCCAGTCTAATGGTTCTCATAAAAAAATTCTCCTCTAAAGTTTGTTTGTTGGATATAGTATAGCACCCCTTCCTTAAAAGTACAATAATCACGTGTTCGTTTGCGCTTACCAATCTAGCTCTCGCGGACATTGACTTTCCTTTCATTAATATATAAAATTTTCTTGAAAACCGCGCCTTATATCCCCAGAGCCAAAACGCGGGTCTTTACGGCGCATATGCTAAAGAAAGGGAGATATTATGGATTCTATCAAAGAAACTGTCACGCGTCGTCCGCTTGAAATACGCGTTGTTCAATATGGCGAGGGAAATTTTTTACGCGCCTT
>JAISRJ010000064.1 GCA_031273705.1 Clostridiales bacterium | reverse complement strand
AAACCCCCGTCTTTATGAACGTAGGCACGGCGTCGGCGATAAAAGGCGCTTTGGATTCAGAAGATCTCGAAAGAATCGGATGTCAGGTCGAACTTTCAAACACATATCATTTACACGTGCGACCGGGCGATAAACTGATAAAAGAATTGGGCGGGCTTCATAAATTTATGGCTTGGGAAAAACCCATCTTTACCGACAGCGGAGGTTTTCAAGTCTATTCACTTAGCAAGCTCTCTAATATTAAAGAGGAAGGCGTGACATTTCACTCACACGTGGACGGGCGAAAGATCTTTATGGGTCCGGAGGAAAGCATGGAAATTCAATCGAATCTCGGCTCGACAGTCGCCATGGCTTTTGATGAATGCGCTCCGGTTTATGGCTCGCGGGAATATATGGAAAATTCCGTCGCCCGCACCACTCGTTGGCTGGAGCGATGCGTGGCAAGATTAGATGAATTAAATAATCTGCCCGACGCCATAAATAAAGACCAGATGTTATTTGCTATAAATCAGGGTGGATTGTATGAGGATATTAGAATTCAGCACGCCGATAAAATCGCGAAGCTAAACTTGCCGGGTTACGCAATTGGCGGGCTGGCTGTCGGAGAAACACATGATGAAATGTATCGTATGCTAGACGCGGTAATACCACATCTGCCGCAGGATAAGCCTACATATTTGATGGGTGTGGGGACTCCGGAGAATATTTTGGAATGCGTAGAGCGGGGAATAGACTTTTTCGACTGCGTACTCCCCGCAAGGAATGGGCGGCATGGGCATGTATATACGGGTTATGGAAAGATCAACCTGCTAAACGCTCGATTTGAACAGGATGCCCAACCGATAGACCCTAACTGTGGCTGCCACGTTTGCGCCAGGCATACCAGGGCATATATTCGGCACTTATTCAAGGCGAAAGAAATGCTTGCCATGAGGCTATGCGTAACTCACAACCTATTTTTTTATAATAATCTGCTTTCGGAAATTCGATTCGCTTTGAACGAAGGGCGTTTTGGAGCTTATAAAAAACAAAAACTAGCCGAGTTACACTCGCGAGTATAACTCGGCGATTCATAAAATCAATTTTAATGAAAGCGTAAACCGTAAACATGGCAAGGATAGACGAACAACACGTTTACTTGCTGCTAACGGAAAATTTAAAACCTCTCAAAAAGTCGGTAAAAATTGGATAATAGATTCAGACGAACCATATCCGCAAGACAATCGGTAAAGAACGGATATTATGTTAATTGGCGCAAGCCAAAAGCGGAGCAGAAAGAGGGGATGGAAAAATGAGTATTGCATATCGGAATGAACCATACAAAGAAGAAGTGATAAATGGTGAGCATATAATTGATATGTCTTCACCAACCGTAAATCACAATTTCATCATCAGTAAATTAACCGCGGTTTTCGACGAATATTTCAAGTTCAAAACTTGTAAGATGTTTCATGAAAATTTAGACGTTTTCATAAATGATGAAAATATCGTTCAACCGGATTGGTTTGTCGTCTGCGATCCCAACAAAATCAAATCAAATGGTATTTATGGCGCACCTGATTTTGTTATTGAAGTTTTGTCACCATCAACCGCCAAATATGATATGATCTCTAAAAAAAATTTATATGAAAAGTCCGGAGTTAGAGAGTATTGGGTTATAAATCAATATGAAAAATTAATACATGTGCATGAATTGATCGATGGTGTTCTTGTTTTAAAGAATGTGTATAGCGGAGATGAAAAAATAGCGCCTATATCGTTTCCAGATTTTGAAGTTTATGTAAACGAAATATACAGAAATTGCATTTTCTTAGAATAAGAACCAGCAAACCCCCGGAAAATTAGTCATCCAGGGGTTTGCTGGTTATATTATTCTGGAGGCGCCGGGAATCGAACCCGGGTCCGAAAATCTGGCAGAAGGAAATTCTCCCATCACAGTTGGTTATTCAAAGTTCCCATTCCGTAAGGCAAACCAACAAGACTTACGTTCAGGTAGCTTCATGAATCTTCAAACCGCCGCAAAGCTTAAGCGGTTGAGTGCCTTGCCTAATCGACGCCGGTTACTGAGGCGGCAAGTTTTCTCAGGCCGACGGCTGCGTTATTTACGCAGCTGCTAAAGAATAATCGTTGTCGTTTATTATTAATTTTCGGTTTTAATACGCAGTCACCGTCTGCGGATGGCTATTCCCACTTTCAAAATCCCCGTCGAAACCATTACGCCCCCTTGTGATTATTCTTAAATATATCGGATATATCTTTTAATATCTTTAACAGCGCTAGTATAGATTGTTTACTTTAAACTCTTTTTCAGCTTCTCGGCGTTGGTCTTTCTTTGCCATAGACTCGCGCTTATCGTAAAGCTTTTTACCTTTGGCAAGAGCTATGTCCAGTTTAATCAAACTCTTAAAAAAATAAACCCTTAGCGGTACAATGGTATAACCGGCGGTTGTAACCGCACCTCGCAACTGATTTATTTCATACCTATGCAACAGCAGACGCCTACGGCGCAGGGGATCTTTATTAAAGATATTGCCGTGTTCGTATGGACTAATGTGCATACCGTCAATAAAGGCTTCCCCATTTACAATCTGAATAAAACTTTCTTTTAAGTTACACTTGCCGGCTCGCAGTGATTTAACCTCCGTACCTGCCAGCTCAATCCCAGCTTGAAAAGTTTCCGCGATAAAATAATCGTAATAAGCCTTTTTATTTTGAGCGATAAGTTTTCCGCCGTTTTTTATTTGAGACAAAGAACTGTGAGACAAAGAATTGTGAGACAAGAAATCACCAACTTATTCCCAACTTATTCGGTAGCATACAAAGCCAATTTATTGTATCATAGATTATCCTATAGTCAAGAAATATTTTTTGATTATTCTGCTGAGGAAAATCACCCCGTAAAATCTTCCTCCTACCCTTGACACC
>JAISRJ010000015.1 GCA_031273705.1 Clostridiales bacterium | reverse complement strand
GCGCTCACATAGGCAGGCAAAGATTGACCTGCGTTTGAGTAATAGATCTTTTTCTCAATTGTGTCAATAACAGCATAGAACACACACACATACATCTCGCGTACACCGTTTTCAAAAATCTTGTTCAGCTCTTTATTTAAATAGAAAAGAAACTGATCCGGATTGGTGTATTTGGGAGCGATATTGTTTATCATTACAAGCAGCATCGCGTTAAGCAGAGCCGCCGAGATACCATGCCCCGATATATCGCCCATTACGATAGCGATGCGATCTTCCGATATGGGAATTACATCGTAAAAGTCGCCGCCAATGTCCATAGCGGGCATGTATTGACTTACAAAACGTATGTCTTGAAAAGTCATATTAATATCCGGCATAAGGGCTTGTTGTACCTGACGACCCATTTTAAGCTGCAGATCCAAAATATGATTCTTTTCTTCCAGCTCTATAAATTTGCGTTTTAATTGATCGCTTAAATGTTTTACTCGCAGTAAAGAATTGACTTTAGACATTAATAAATACGCGTCAAAATTCTTTTCCATGTAGTCGTCCGCACCCACCTGAATAGCTCGAACGCGTGAATCACGAGTGTCCAGACTGCTCATGAAAAGAATTAATGTATATTCGGTTTGTGGATTGGCTTTTATACGTTTACAGACGTCATAAGCGCTTATGTCGGGTAATTCGGAGTTGAGTAACACAATATCCGGGAAAAAAAGCGATACTTTGGCTAAAGCGTTAAGTCCGCTTTCGGCTGTGTACAGTTCGTAACCTCTACTGGAGAGGCATTGTCTTATCAAATCGGAGTTTTGCGCAACAGGATCGACTATTAGTATCTTATCCATGTGTCGCCACCTTTTTAGTAAAATGAATCGCGTTGCCGGGCATAAAGAATACCAGTTTATCTGTCAGCAAATACGCTAATTTTACGCCTCTGCCGCTTTCACTTAATCCGTCTTCGTCGTTTATCTGCTTTATTAGGCTAGTATAATCAAAACCAGAGCCTTCGTCCTCAATATAGGCATATACAATATTGTTTTTTATCTCTATTTCCAACCGTACTATCTTGTTAATATCTCCTTTATTCCCATGAACAACCGCGTTATATAACAATTCGCTAAATACCAGCCGTAATTCCGCTATGTCGTCTTGCGAGAGTTTTGGCACGGATTCACTTAGGAAGCGTAATGCCTTAAAAACAACAGTTTTTACATATGGCATGTCGCTTTTAAAATGGATTGTAAAATTTCGATTCATTACGCCCCCTCCCCCCTTTCTCTATACCCCTTCTAAACTACTCGAAGAGCCTGCTTTCCTTATGTTCTTTAGACATTATAATAGTTGCCCCATCGGGTTCTTCGGTAATAGTTACGTCGTCCATCAGAGCTTTTATCATTATAATACTCATTCCGTCTTGCTCACCGCTTAACGGACCGTGAGTCGTAATCTCAACAGACAAGGCATTTTCTCCCAGAAAGAACTTAATGGTAAAATTTTCATGTGCCGAACTGACGGATGTTTCGATAGGCTGTTTTTTGATAATATAAGTACAGGATTCGGATACGGCCGCCTTAATATCTTCTATCTCGTCCGTTTCAAAACCCAGGCGATTAGCTACGGAGGAGGCTGTAAGCCTAGCCGCCGATACATATGCCGAATTAAGCGGTAATGAAAGCTTGATGCATTCAACGTTATTATTACTCAACGTCATCACCCTCCATGACAAATACCTTATCCAGGTTTGTAATCCTGAACAATTTGCTAAGACTGGGCTTAACATTGCGCATGTACATAACGCCGCCGTAACTCCGCACGTTTTTAAGTACACCGACCAACGCTCCCAATGCTGTAGAATCAATATAATCCAGCGATTTGCAGTCCAAAATCATGTCGGTATTCTTCTCGTTAATGAGTTCGGTCAAGGATTTTTTCATATCTGCCGAGTTAAAAATATCTACTTCACCGGAAATAGTCACGACCCAGCCTTTCCGTTCCTGATCAAACCTTGCGTCTAAAGTGTAATCCATTAAGGCTTATTCCTCCTCTGTTTGGTCCAACGAAAGATTCGTAGGTTTATACATAGTAGTATATACTACTTAAAGCAAAAATACCAACATCATTCTACGCGATAATAAGGCTCGTCAGCAATAAGCAAAAAAATAAATAAAACGAATAATTGATCCATCATGCTGATTGGCGGAATCGCTCCATTTAAGCTGCCTCGATCACGACCGCCATTGCGGTGCAAATTGTCTCGCCTCTGATAACGCTTAAAATCCGCTGGTATGTCATTTAACGTTTGATGATAGTACTGCATAACAAGCCTCCTTTAGGGGTATATTATATAATTTATATCGTAGGCCATCAATATATGCCGATCCGTTTTCCCGGCGTCCGAAACCGGGGTTTATTGTCAAACACTATGCTCTGAGAAGCGCCGGCTTTAAATAAAAAATATTTTTTTAAAATTTTTATAGAACATTGACAAACTTCCACGGCTGTGATATTCTGTTTTGGCTTTAGAAACGTTATTGGCTCAGTAGCTCAGTTGGTTAGAGCGCCGGCCTGTCACGCCGGAGGTCAAGGGTTCGAGCCCCTCCTGAGTCGTTAAGCAACCCCCCGAAATAAACATTTTCGGGGGGTTGCTTTTTTTATATTATCATTTCAATTCTATCAAGCTTCTCAGGTCTTTTGTGGTCAAACATATGAGAGTGAACTTGCAACGTCTTATCTTTCGTAAAATCAACCCCCATCATCTATAAAAAATCGGCGGGAAAGCCGGCGCCCTTAGTGTCGGGCTATCTCTGTACTTGGCACATTAACAGGACAAACTCAAAGTATAAGCGCATAAGAATAGGGTATTTAGTACAAGGGTGGCAAACTTCCAGGTACTGCAAATTTTGGCAAAATCATTTACGCAAGCGGGAGACAGCCCTTCTACCTTGATACAGTACCTTTGGGTTTGTCTTTGAATAATATAGACGAGAAACTAGCACTGGCAAATTTTTTTCATAGGAGGAGAATTATGGGTTCAGCCATTACTACCATTCACATCATTTACCTGCTGGGTGTCGTGTGCATCTTACTTTCTATGGCCTTGCGTAAAGAGGCGGTATTTCCCTGTATCATCTTTATTTTCCTAATCGGTCTCGTAGGGGGGCAAAGCGTTATTGCGGGAATCCAAGCGGTTTTTCAAACCATTCTGCACGGCGCGATTAACTTCATGGACATTATTGTTACTATAACCCTTGTCACGGCGCTTTCAAAACTTTTGAACGCGCTGGGCAGCGACAGAATAATGATGGAACCGGGCGCTCGAATAATAAAGTCTCCATCGAGCGCGTATTGGATTATAGGCATTACTATGATGGTAGCTTCATTTTTCCTGTGGCCGTCGCCCGTAGTCGCGCTGATAGGGACTATGCTGCTGCCAATAGCGGTAAAGGTTGGGTTACCCGCAATGAGCGTGGCTATTGCCATGAATATTTTTGGTCACGGGATTGCTCTAAGTTCGGATTTATTTATTCAGGGCGCGCCTTCTATTACCGCCGATGCCGCCGGCTTATCGCCAAGTGATATAACAATGGCGGGAATACCGTTGTTTATTACAATGAGTGTTGTCACGAGCGTCGCCGCCTTTTTATTTTTGCGCAAAAGCATGGTTAAAAGCAGTGAACCGGTTGAACCTGTAAGAAATGGAAATAGCTCTCGATTGGCGATTATCGTAGCTATTGCGACCCCATTACTGTTTGTGGGGGATATTGTGGCTATGTTTTTGCTTGATCTTAAAGGTGGGGACGCAAGCAGCCTGGTGGGCGGAACGGCGTTGCTGATTCTATGCGCCGCATCCGTGGCCGCTTATAAAAAAGACGCGTTTGACAATATAGCCGAATATCTAAGGCAAGGCTTTTTATTTGGAATAAAGATCTTCTCGTCAGTTATTGTAATAGGAGGATTTTTCTTCCTGGGTGGTGAGGGAATCACCTCTATTTTGGGTGAAAACTTCGCCGGATATTCGGGTATTCTTTCAGATCT
>JAISRJ010000004.1 GCA_031273705.1 Clostridiales bacterium | reverse complement strand
CCGGTGATATTATTGATACTTTTGTTTATCGTCTGGGCATTCAGCAAACCAAGTTTGCCATATCTACCGCCGCGGGCTTATTTAAGTCCTGCGTTTCGCTTGTGTTTATACTTGCCTCTTACTGGCTGGCTGACAGAGCGGCGGGCTACAGGATCTTTTAAGGGGGTTGGAGATGAAGATAAAAAGTTCCGCGCCCCGAAAATTATTCCTGGCAGTTAATGTGATAGTTTTACTGACAATAGGCCTAATATGCGTACTGCCGTTTATAAACGTGCTCGCTATTTCGTTTTCTGGCAAAATTGCCGTTACGGCAGGTAAAGTAACGTTTTTGCCCGTGGATTTTAATACCGACGCGTATACGTTTATCACTCGAAGCTCCGCGTTTGTAAAAGCCCTTGTTGTATCCGTGGAGAGAACTGTTCTGGGCGTAGCCGTGAATTTGATATTAATTGTTATTACAGCCTATCCGTTATCCAAGCCGAAATCGGAGTTTCACGCCCGTAATTTCATTTCCTGGTATTTTGTGCTGACAATCTTATTTTCGGGCGGATTGATACCATCGTATATGATTGTTCGATATACAGGGCTTATGGATAACATACTCGCTTTAGTTCTGCCCGGTTCACTTCCGGTATTCAGCATGTTGGTTGTGATGAATTATATGCGCGGTCTGCCTCATGAATTGGAAGAGGCGGCATACATTGACGGCGCTTCACATATCAGAACCTTGATTCATGTTGTGTTGCCGATATCAACGCCAACCATCGCGACTGTCACCCTGTTTTCATTTGTCGGGCATTGGAACAGCTGGTTTGACGGGCTTATATATATGAATTCGCCGGAGCATTATCCCTTGCAGAGCTATTTGCAAACAGTTGTAACGAACCCTGAATCGTTCTTTCGGCAGACGACAAACCTGAATGAGGATCTGAAAACCATGCTTAACTTGGTTAATTCGCGTACCGCCAACGCGGCGCAGTTGTTTTTGGCGACTCTCCCGATATTGGCGGTTTATCCATTTCTACAAAAATATTTTACAACCGGCCTGGTTATGGGCAGTGTGAAAGGATGAGTTTCATTGAAGATATTTGTTACGGGCGGCACCGGTTTTATAGGCTCTTACATAGTAAAAAGCTTACTTGATAGCGGGCACGAGATTACCGTATACGCAAGAAATCCTCAAAAAGTCAGAGGCTTTATCAACTGTCCAAAACTCTCGTTTGTACAGGGGGAAATGTCCGAGACCAATAAATTTACTGACGGAGTGGCAAATCACGACGCGCTTATACATGTCGCGTTAGCTTGGGGTGATACGCCGTCGTTAATGCTGGAAAATGAAACGCTGCCTTCTGTGAGATTATTTGAAGCCGCCGCTGAAGCGGGTGTAAAGAAGATTATTTATACGTCGTCTATAGCGGCCTTCGGCGCCTCGCCCAATAACGATACGGGTTATATAATGCCGCTGGATTATTATGGCGCTACCAAAGCCTCCGCCGAAGCGTATCTTATGGCTGTCGGCAGTAAGTATAATAGGAAGGTTAATGCCGTGCGTCCGGGCTATACATTCGGTAACCCGGTCGTAGAGGGAGGATTTATCTACTCGGATAAAAAAATTATAAACATGGTAACCGCGGCTCTGGCGGATGAATCCATGCAATTTTTCAAAAATGACGGTACGCAGTTTATTTGGGCGGGGGATTTGGCGAAAATATATACGGCTTTAATCGAAAGCGATCTGAGCCATGGCTATTACACGAGCGTCAGCGTGGATTTCCGAACATGGGGGCAAGTGGCGCAAATGGTGATAGACATAACCGGCTCCAAAAGCAAGATCGACTGGATAGACAAAGGTCTGCCCGAACATAAAACTATTCCAATTAACGTTTCGAGAATAAAGGAAGCGTTTGGATTTGAATTCAGAACTGACGAAAAGATGATGGAGCATATTAAGTATCTTATTTCAATACGCTAACCAGGATTTATCTATAGCAATTTCATATTATTAACAGAAAATCATATTATTAATAGAAAATAAATAGGGCTGTTGCGCTAAGGGATAGAATTTCTATCCACTTGCAGCGCGACAACCCTTTCTTTATCGCTTTTCGACCAAGAAGTGAATTGACGTCTTTTGTAATCCATCAACTTCTAATTGCGAAAATGACGGAATGCATATCAGCTCTATACCGTTCGGCGCTACGTAACCTCTGGCGATCGCAATACTCTTCACAGCTTGGTTTACAGCGCTGGCACCTATTGCTACCATATCAACCTGCTGCTCTGTTCTTGCAATAGCGGCAATGGCTCCCGCGACCGATTTGGGCACGGAAGTAGACGATACCTTCAGCGTTTCCATAAGATTCCTCCCTGTCCTGCATTATGTCTAAACATGTTGTAAAGTTGTCGCCGCACAGAGATTGACGACTTCCAACTTAGTTATATTTTGTGCAGACAGTGAAATATTATACCTTATACTCGTAAAGGTAAGCATTTGCCAATGTCAGCGATTTAAGCCTAATTTTTGTATTGCCTCCGCGGCGGCGTTTTGTTCCGACTCTTTTTTACTCTTTCCTTTGCCTTTGCCCAGAATAACGCCTTCATGTTCGACCATAGAAGTAAAAGTTTTATCATGATCTGGACCGTGTTCGTTAGTTATAACGTAATTAATTGGATTTTTGCTTTTCTTTTGCAGATGCTCTTGCAAAAATGTTTTAAAATCAGTTGTCTCAAATGATTCTGATTGCGTTTTTATATCATCCTCGAAAAGTAGGTATGCCGCCTCTTTCACACTTTCCAGACCGTTATCTAAATAAAGAGAGCCGATAACAGCCTCGAAAGCGTCCGCAAGCAGTGCGTCCCGATTGCGCCCTCCTGTGGATTCCTCACCTTTGCCTAATTTAAGCGAATCTTGGATTGTAAGTTCTCGCGCCAATTTAGCAAGGTTTTGTTCGCATACAAGATTCGCGCGCAATTTTGTTAGTTGGCCTTCGGTAAAGTCCGGGAAACGTTTATATAACATTTCGCTTATAATTAATTCCAAAACCGCGTCTCCCAGAAATTCCAGGCGCTCGTTATGCGCGTTGTCCAGACCTTTTTCATAAGCGTAAGAACTATGGGTTAAAGCCTGCTTAAATAATGAGGAGTCATTAAACTTTTTTGAAATCTCATTTATATGTTTTATCTCCATCAGAATTACCTTAGCTTTTTAAGGTATTCAACAGCGTCGCCAACAGTTATGATTTTTTCTGCGTCCTCGTTAGAAAACTCTACGCCGAAAACAGATTCTAATTCCGCAATTATCTGGTATACATCCAAAGAATCCGCGCCCAAACCTTTGGTAAAGGTAGTTTCAAGAGTTATCTTATCTTTGTCGATACCCATTTGCTCAGCGATAATATCGCGTATTTTTTCAAATTCCATGATTTTATCAGTTGTCTCCTTTATTTTTGTATACTTCGCGCAATTTTTTCTACAACATCTTTTGCGCAAAAACTGACACATTGCTTAAGCGCGGAACGTATAGCCAGACTGTCGGAACTTCCGTGAGCTTTTACTGCCAGCCCTTTTAAACCCAACAGCGGCGCGCCGCCGACCTCTCGATAATCGAATCTTTTTTTTAGATTACTGAACGCGTCTTTCGCAAGTAACGCTCCAATCCTAGACATATATGACGACATGAGTTCTTCTTTTATCATGCCCATCATCGCCTTGGCGAATCCTTCGGTATATTTTAAAACTATATTTCCGGCAAAAGCGTCGCAAACTACCACATCAACCGCGCCAAGCGGCACGTCGCGCGCTTCTACATTACCGACAAAATTAATATCGGAGCTTTTCTCCAACAGTCCATAAGCTTCTTTCGTAAGGGCATTGCCCTTTTCACGTTCCGCGCCTATATTCAGAAGTCCGACGCGTGGCTTCTTAACAGATAAAATATGTTCCATATACAGTGAACCCATTGAAGCGAATTGCAATAAATACTGCGGTTTCGCGTCCACGTTAGCCCCGCTGTCTATCAAAAAGGAAAATCCCCTGGAATTAGGCAGTAATGTCCCCAAGGCTGGGCGTTCGATGCCGCGCACTCGCCCCACAATCAATGTCGCGCCGGTCAATACCGCGCCGGTTGCGCCCGCCGATAAAAAAGCCTGAGCTTTTTGATCCTTTAATAAGTTCAAACCTCGGACTATAGAGCTGTCCTTTTTTGTCCGAATAGCTTGAACCGGGCTTTCATCGTTTCCGATAATATCTTTTGCCGCAACTATCTCGATCCGATTGATCTGATTATCCGAGAGAGAGTATTTTGCCAGTTCGCGCTTGATTGCGCTTTCTACGCCAATCAGAATCAATTTAAAATCTCCGTCGGATAGAGATTCGAGCGCGCCTTTTACAATTTCGGCAGGCGCGGAGTCGCCGCCCATTGCGTCTATGGCTATTACAACAGACATCAAATTCCTCCAAAAAACGGGTGAACGCAGAGTTCGCCCGTTTTATTATTGCAGCAGCTCCTTTATTTCTCCGCGACCTGCAAAACCTCACGTCTATTGTAAG
>JAISRJ010000276.1 GCA_031273705.1 Clostridiales bacterium | reverse complement strand
ATCGGGCATAGGGTTATGTCCATTTATTGTAAATGTCGCGTAAGCGATTTTTATTATAAACAATATAATTTATTAAAATATTTAAGATTATTTACATATTTTAATTGATTATTTAACCTTATATAAGACAGGAGGGAATATATGTCAAATTGGCTTTTAAGACGCACAGACGCAAATATTCCGCTGATGACGCGCACCTTAAACGTAAGTGAAACTATGGCTGCCGTGCTTGCCAATCGCGGAATCAGAAGCAAACACGCCGCCGCAAGGTACTTAATGCCCGAATTGCGTTTTTTAGCCGACGCAAAATCTATGAAAGATATACTTCCGGCTTGCGGGTTAATTGCCCAGAGTATACAAAATGGCGACAAGATTATCGTATATGGGGACTATGACGCCGACGGCGTTATGAGTACCGTTATCTTGATAAAAACCTTGCGGGCGTTCGGCGCAAACGCGGATTACTACATACCCAGACGTGAGGAAGAAGGTTACGGCCTTAACATCGACGCCGTGCATTATATTCATGAGCGTGGCGCAAAGTTAATTCTCACCTGTGACAACGGAATCGCCGCTCTCGCGGAGATCAGTGAAGCCAAGCGATTAGGGATGAAACTTATTGTTATCGACCATCATGAGCCTGCATTTGAATCCGTAAACGACGAAATTGTTGATTTAATACCCGAAGCGGATTATATAGTTAACCCAAAACAAAAAAAATGTTTATATTCTTTTGACCAGATGTGCGCCGCCGCTCTTTGCTATCGATTCGCGGAGACCTTTTACACCTATATGGGCAAGGAATTAGATAGGAAAGAGGAATTTTTAGCTTTGGCGGCTGTCGCGACAGTCTGCGATGTCGTTCCTTTAATGCAAGAGAATAGAATCATAGTTCGAGCGGGCCTCGCGTATTTAAATAAAAATAAAAAAATCAACCTCGGACTCTGGCATTTAATACAGGCAAAGAGCTTGCAGCTAAAAGTCCTTGGCGTCTTTGACGTGGGTTTTATAATCGGACCTTGCGTAAACGCTTCAGGGCGATTATCTCACGCCGCCAACGCGGTTAAATTATTCTTAACGGATAACGAATCGGAAGCGGAAAAAATTGCCGCCAGCCTGGTCGAACTGAACGAGCGGCGCAAAGCGATGACGGCCGAGGCGGTAGAACGCGCTAAAAAAATGCTGCCGAACCCACTGGATAAGGTAATCGTTATTTTCGACGAGGAATTGCACGAAAGCATAGCCGGTATAGTCGCCGGTCGAATAAGGGAAGAATTCTATCGGCCTGTTATCATGATCGCCAACGGCGAATCCGGCGCGAAAGGTTCGGCAAGGTCAGTTGATGGTTATAATATATTTGAGGCGTTATATGAATGTAAACAGCTTTTTGTTCGCTTCGGCGGGCACGCGATGGCCGCGGGTATTTCTATAGATAAAGACAATATAAGCACACTCCGCGAAACGCTGAATAATAATTGCTTACTAACAGACGATGATTTAATTCCAATAATAAGTTTTGACAAATACCTTGAACCTGGCCAGGCGACATACGAACTGGCAAAGGAGCTTAGTTTCATGTCTCCGTTTGGGAGGGATAATCCCCAGCCGTTATTCTGCGCGGAGAACCTTCGGCCGGAACATCTAAGAATGATAGATGATAAAAAAACCATGATCTTTACTTTTGGCGTGGACGGAACATATCGAAAAATAAAAGGCATATGTTTCGGGAAGAATGAACTATTCAGACAATCCGTCCGGGCGTTTCATGACGATTATGAGTGCGGAAAAATCTTCGCGGGATTTTTCAGAAATTGTAATTTTGTTATGGATGTTATTTACGCGCTGGAAATAAACGATTATAATAATAATGTCACGATTCAAATGGATATAAAGGATTTTAGGCTAAAGGACTTTAGGTTAAAAGAGGATTTTAGGTTAAAAGAGGATTTTAGATAAAGCTATTATGCTCTCTAGTATAAAGAATGGGGATATCACATGAGCCTTGAGAAAGTAATTCGTTCTATACCGGATTTTCCGGAACCGGGAATAATCTTTCGCGATATAACCACCGTACTGCAAGACCCTGACGCCTTGGCTTTAGCCGTGGATATTATTGCGGACAAAGTAGAAGGCGCGGATTTTGATCTGGTAGTCGGGCCGGAGTCACGCGGATTTATATTCGGTGTGCCGGTCGCATACAAGCTGAAAAAGGGATTTATCCCCGTGCGAAAAAAAGGCAAGTTACCCTATCTGACCGTACAAAGAACTTACAATCTGGAATATGGTCAGGCAATAATAGAAATGCACCGAGACGCGATTAAACCTGGTCAAAAAGTAGTGGTAATAGACGATCTTCTCGCCACCGGCGGCACGTGCAAGGCTTTGGTCGAACTGGTGGAGGAACTGGGCGGGGTAATTGCCTCAATGGTTTTTCTTATAGAATTAGAAGCGCTGAAAGGACGAAACCTGCTTAAGGGATATGACATACATTCTATAATAAAATATTGAAATGTGAGGTTTATGGCAGTTTAGCAAAATAATGGTAACTACAGTAATTTATTCGGGGTGTACAATGGCTTACATTGCTTTATACCGCAAGCTTCGACCGCAGACTTTCAGCGAGGTAATAGGACAACAAGCGATTGTGCGAGCTTTAAAGAATCAAATAACATCTGACAGGATTTCCCACGCCTACCTATTTTGCGGCACTCGCGGAACCGGTAAAACTTCCACGGCGAAAATTTTTGCCCGTGCGGTCAACTGTTTGCATCCTTCTAACGGCGAGCCGTGTAATGAATGCTTCGTCTGTCAAGACATTTTAAAACAGCGCGGAGTGGACGTGATTGAAATCGACGCGGCAAGCAATAACGGTGTAGATAATATTCGGGACATTCGCGAGGAAGTAAAATACCCGCCCACAGACTGCAGATACAAAGTCTATATAATAGATGAGGTTCATATGCTGTCCGCGGGTGCGTTCAACGCCCTTTTAAAAACCCTGGAGGAACCTCCGGAGCATGTTATTTTCGTCCTGGCCACAACCGATCCCCAAAAACTGCCGGCGACTATTCTGTCGCGCTGTCAGCGATATGATTTTAGAAGAATCAGCGCGGATGATGTTACGAATGTGCTTGCCTCGTATATGGAAAAAGAGAGAGTTAAAATAGACGCGGACGCTTTGCGCTATATAGCGGAGATTACCGACGGGGCGATGCGCGACGCCCTTAGCCTGCTGGATCAATGTGTTTCATATTACGTGGATGAGACCATAGATTTGAATAAAGTTTTGAACCTGATCGGAGCTGTAGATCCCGGCAAGTTTTTTGAGTTTACAGAATCAGTATATGCCAGAAACAGCGCTAGGGCTATGGAACAGATCAACAGCCTGGTTATGGGCGGAAAGGATATTCTGCAATTTGTAAGTGATATGATTCAGCATTTTAGAAATTTGATGGTAGCCGCCGTAGTTGAGAAACCTACCCAGGCATTGGATTTTTCGCGGGAACGAATAGAGCTTTACCGCGTTCAAGGCAGAAAGATCCCCGGATCGATACTGATAAAATATGTAAATAATTTTTCGACGCTGCAAAGCCAGCTTAAATACGCCGCTAACCCGAGGGTTCTGCTGGAAGTAGCCGTTATAAAGCTATGCTGCCCGCCGGTTGACGAACATCTGGAAGAGCTATATGATAGAATAGAGCAATTGGAGAAAAACTTGGGGCAGATCAAGACCATTCAATCCGCCGCGCCGCCGCCGATTGCCGCGAGAGCGGATGTGCCGCCGGACGAAATTCCACCGGCTAAAAAGAAAGCCGTACCCGAGGACATTCAAAACGTGATCCATCACTGGATGGAATTTATTAATTGTTTCGATAACGCGGTTAAGGCATTGCTCAAAAAGTGCAAGCCCGGATATTTGGAAGGCGACGGGCTGCAAATTATTTGCCCCGACCCCGCCAGTAAAAATTGGCTGATGGGCAAGCAAAATATTATACTTCAAAATCTCGCGCAGAACTATCATAAGGATTTTAATCTTCAATTCAGTCTGATTGATGATTACGACGCGCGGCATAAGCGTTTGTATGGCAATAAAGATATGTTTGAGGAGCTGCAATCCACGCTTAATATTAAAATAAGTGAATGGGAGTGATTTTATGCCTAAGCATGGCGGGGGGATGCCCGGTTACGGTGGAATGAATATGAACAACCTTATGAAGCAGGCTAAACAAATGCAGAAGCAAATGGAAGAAATGCAGACCGAGATGGAAACCAAAACTCTGGAAATAACCTCCGGAGGCGGTGCGGTAAAGGTTGTTGTAAACGGGAAGAAGCAGATTAAAGAATTGACCGTCTCGAAGGACGTAGTTGATCCCGACGATGTGGAAATGTTGCAAGACCTAATACTCAGCGCGGTTAATGAAGCGCTACGCCAAATGGATGAACTAACCAAAAACCAAATGTCACAGCTGACAGGCGGCATGAATCTACCCGGAGGATTGTTTTGAACGTATACGGCGAACACATAAACCGGCTAATAGAGGAATTTCATAAACTTCCCGGTATAGGAGGCAAGTCCGCGCAGAGACTTGCTTTTTATATTATCGGTCAAAAAGAAGAACGCGCCGAAGCACTGGCGAACGCAATTTTAGCGGCAAGGCGCGGAGTAAAATATTGCTCGGTTTGCTGCGCGCTAACGGACGTTGACCCATGCGCAATCTGTTCCAATACAAAACGCGATTCTCGTACTATAATGGTTGTGGAAGATTCGCGTGACATGGCGGCTTACGAACGGACGAACGAGTATATCGGCAACTATCACGTTCTGCACGGCGCTATTTCCCCAATGAACGGCGTGGGACCAAACGATTTAAGGATTAAAGAGCTTTTATCGCGCGTAAATGACAACGAAGTAGACGAAATAATTCTTGCCACCAATCCGAATGTGGAAGGCGAAGCCACCGCGATGTACATAAGCCGCCTGTTAAAGCCACTGGAACTAAATGTAACGCGTATTGCGCACGGCGTACCCGTCGGCGGGGATTTGGAATTTGTGGACGACATAACGCTCGCGCGATCTCTGGAAGGCAGACGCCCTATCTTGTCGTGACATGACAAAAACGTCGGCTTTGTGTGTCAAAAAAGCTATCGAAGAAGTATAACGTCTTGAAACCCATGGGCTTCAGCTCATGGGAGTGTTCACAGGAGGTCAGCCATGTTTGATGAACTAGATTATCTTTACGGCAAGCTGCAAGGTGTCAGGCCGTTATCTCCCGAAAGCGTCAGGCGATTGAGTGAAGATTTTATGATAGACTATACCTACAACTCAAACGCGATAGAGGGCGGTATGCTCACGCTTGAAGAAACCGCCCTTGTGCTGAAAGAGGGCGTTACGGTCGGCGGTAAACCGCTGAGACACCATCTTGAAGCCATCGGACACAGGGACGCTTACTATTATGTTGAAGATTTAGTTAAAAACAAAACACCCGTATCTGAAAGGGTTATCAAGGATATACATTCCCTCGTCCTGATGGACAGACAGATGGATAAGGGAGTGTACAGGAGCGTACCCGTCAGCGTTGGCGCTTTTCATCCATGCCAGCCGTATGAAGTGCCTATACAAATGGAACGGCTGATGCTTGATTATGAT
>JAISRJ010000213.1 GCA_031273705.1 Clostridiales bacterium | reverse complement strand
AAACCCCTTTTGTATCCCGCAGCTTTTGTACCCTGACTGCTATAAAATTAAGCGTTTCATCAAGCATAAATTCACCTATCCCTTTTATATACATCATTATAAGGTACACAAGCCTCTGTTTCGTGGCATGATATGAATTAAATGGATTGACTTGTGCCTTGTTATGAATTATAATTAACTCAAACAACGCATTTAATGATTTCACTTTTGGGAAAACTAATGCAGAGGTGCTTTTGATATGGATTACAACATAATTTCCTGTGGCGTAGCCGGGCAGACCGGGACAATTCCGGATAGCGCAAAGGATAAAATCCACGCGGCAATCGGGGAGCTTTTCAAAGCCGGATTCCGGCGTTTCTTAATCGCGCTCACCGGTGACGCGGCGTTATTGTTTGCCGAAAACGCGCTGACCTTTCGGGAGCAGTACCCGGACATGGGGATTGATATTCTGTTACCCTTTGACGGCTGGACGGACGAACAGCCGGACGTTGCGCGAATTAGGTGCGTTACGGCGCAGGCCGAAAGCGTGAACTATTCATGCGAGGAAGAATACGAGGACAGCACGGATATATGCAATCAGCAGCTTATCGGTTTTGGGGGCTGCACGGTTATCATCCACGACAGCGAAAATAAAACAATGCGAGATTTGACAATAGATCTTCTTAACGCCGATCAGAAAATAAAAGATGTATTGATATAAACTGAAAAGAGGTATTGCACCAAAATGTATGCAATACCTCTTTTTGCTTTGCGTCTACACTTGCCGGGTATTGTCCCGACCTTTTTCATGGCCGTTCATATCAAGAATTTGATCTATGTTCGTTTTGATTTTCGCATATTCGGTTACTTGCCTTTTCAAACCGCTGTACTGCTCATACAAGGCGGCTTTTTCTACCGTCAACCGGTCACGCTCTTTTTTCAAAGCGGACACATCCGGCAGCTTGCCGTCTATACCCAATTCCCGCAAGGCGTTACGCGCCGCCGTATGGATAATCAATGCGCTTTCATGCTGGCGGGCAAGCTGTTCCTTTTCTTTTCCTTTGGCCTGCTTATGGGCTTTGTACGCCCCGTAGGTGCGTCGGAAATTTTCTACATTTTTAATCAGCAGGGATAAATCAGTAATATTCTTTTCCACACTTTTTAATGTAGCGGCGGTATCATCGAACAGGGCTTGAATTTCCCCAATCCTACCTCGTAAATCCTCATAGGCAAGGATATTATTTTCAGACAGAAACGCGACCGTTTTTGCCGCTTCTTTCAGGTTGTGGAGCTTCGCCCAATGCGCGTAGCCTGCGCTCTGCTGGGCTTTGACGCTGTTTTCTATATCAATAATCAGATTGATACGCCCGTCGTCAAGCTGGATATGCTTGCGTTTGGGAGCGACGGTCAGACCGGCAATGCGTTCTTTGATACGCTCGTCGCCGTACTCCGCCCCCAGCGTGGGCCCGCCCGTAAACCGTTCCTGTCCGGGCGCTTTATAGCTGTGATATTTCGCCCGTTTTATGGCGTAGCCGTCCGTTTCCATCCGGCGCAGAAAATCCTCAAAATCAGATGATATTTCTATGTAGCTGTCAATAGCTTCCCGCAGTTTATCTTTCCAGCTACGCCCCTCGTTTGACGCCTTTATTTCCTCAATTGTTTTCGCCTTTGTTTGTCCGGGAACGATAACGGACAGCCCATGCTCCCGGCATAGCCTGTCACTCTCCCTGCGAAGCCCGTACATACTCCCGCGGTTAGAAACATATTTGTGACGGTCAACAAAGGAAGCGGCGCAAAACATGATGTGATTATGGATATGTCCTTTATCTATATGCGTAGTCAAAACATACTCATATTTCCCGCCCAAAACCGCCGCCGCCAATTCTTCCCCGATACGGTGCGCATGTTCGTATTCGACCTCACCGGGGGCAAAGGACTGTATTAGGTGATGGGCGAGGTTGTTGCCCTTTTTGATAATGCTGTTTGACAATGTAAAATCAAACTCAATATCTGCTGTTTCCGGCTGGCAGCCGAATGAGGAAATCAAGATTTTTTCATCCGTTTTTTCGGGATTGCAGATATAGTCTAACGCCTTTCGGAGCGTTGACTTGATAGGGTGTATCTTAATAACTGCCATATCTTTTCCATGTACTCCTGTATCTCGGTCAAATCCTCTTTGTATATCGTGTCGGTTGTGTTGATTCTCTTTGCAATTTGATTGATATTCCGGCTGATACCGCCGACCTCTTTTGACAGCTCCTTCACCGCTGAAAAATCGACCTCAATTATGTAGCCTTTCATTGCCATTTGACGGATATAATCGCTGTAATTTGTTATTCCAGCCTGTTTCATTTTTCCTTGAATAAACGCCCACTCCTCCGGCGTAAACCATATCCGCTTTAGTACCGGGCGTGTTCTGTTTGCCATTGCGTTTCGCACTCCTTTCCGGGGTTTGGGGTTTCCCCAACAAGCACAATCCCAAACGGGGATTTTCCGGAAGTGGGGCATCACTTCCTATGCTTGCTATGTAACTTTCCCCTTCACTCCTTATCCCCGCGGGATACCCGGAAATGGGGCATAATCAAAAAGAAAAGAGTAAATAACAGCCCCTTCTCGGCACGATCCGAAAACAATTTTAAAAACCAATAAAATTTCTATTGACTTCTCCGGCGTAATGCGTTATAAAGACATAGCACACGGTAGCTTCTTAAAATTTGAACGCGCCCGATGTGTGCAGGTGTACTTTTGTTTCGCGAAAATTTCATAACATTTTACAAAAAACAAGATGAATTTTCTATTGTGATTCAAGTCGAACTGTGCTATACTGTTTTTGAAAAGTGAATAAGGTCATTTCATGGGCGGCGGTTCATACCGTCGCAACCGGAACAGGGTGAGAATCCCTACGAGCGGGTCACTGTAATACGGTACGGCTGTTTAGCTGTCATCGGTAAGTCAGAGACGGAGTGAAAAACCCAGTTGCTTCCCCGGACGGAGCGGCGTTTTGTTTATTATACAAACACGCCCTGTCCAAATTTTGGCAGAGCGTGTTTTTTCGTTTTGCCGAGAAGATTACATAGAAGGAAAGTGGTTATGAAACCCTGTATTGATTGGAAAGACAAAGGTTTTTCATTTTTTAACAATACGAACTGCGAATACTTCCCATGCCATGAAACTGATGAAGCGGATGCCGAAAAATTCAACTGCCTGTTTTGCTTCTGTCCGTTGTACGATATGGCCGATTGCGGCGGTGCTTTTAAAATCCTGAAAAACGGCTACAAGGACTGTTCGGCGTGTATTGTTCCCCACGAAAAGGAAAACTACGGGTTAATTGTAGAACGGTTGCGGTGTGCCGGTATGCAGGGAGAAAGCCTTGCAAGCAATGGAGAAAAGAATGGTGTGTGACATAGACGCACTTATAAAAGAAGCGGTGGATACAAGCTGTTACTTATTGAAATAGCTTTTATATAGATTTGATTGCTTTATGCAATTTGATCCGCGCGATTTTAAAAAGAAGGGAGGGGTTGGAATGAATGATCCGAAATCATCCGCAAGCGACAAAAAAGATTCAGGTATAGACCCGCCGCTAACGGATGCGGAAAAAAAGGTGATCGCCGTCATGCGGGATGTCAAATTCGGCAAAATAGAAGTTGTCATTCAAGATGGCGCGCCGATCCGCGTGGATGAGATCAGGAAGTCAATCAAAATTTAACAGGAAAACACGAGCTGAACAACAGCAGTGGATTCCCGCTGACCAGAACAACTGGAGGCGCTTACAAACGGCTTTACAGTAAACCGATTTTTTATTTCGGTTTGCTAAAGCCAGATGACAAGCAGCCTGCGGTTTTTTTATATGCAGGCAAAAAAACTAAGTGTGAAATGTACAAAAAGAAAGGTGAATTTTCCCATGAAACGATTAAAAACCATGAGCAACAGATTTTTACCCATTCTGCTGGCGGCGGTTATGCTGTTGCGTATGATTCCATTAAGCGCGTCTGCCGCCGAAGGCAGCAGACTGGACGGAATGTCCAAACAACAAATCAGCGATCTGATGGCGCAATACATTGAAGATGTAATTAATGCAAGAAAAACCAATGAAGCGCTCGGTCAAGGCGGCACTTATTTGGGCGAAAACGACAGTATTTTGGGCAGCTACGCCATGCTTGCCGACGCCAGCTCAACATGGACTGACTGGATTGCGCTGAGTATAGGCCGTTACGGTTATATGGGGTCAGACGGCAAGGTGGAGTTTCTGTATGACGACGGTGACGGCTATCTGGATTATTTGCAGGCGATGTATCAAAATATGACCGACCGTTATGCAAGCAACAGCGGAAAGCTGGACAACAACAAAGCCACGGAATGGGCGCGGGCAATTTTGCCTATCGGCGCGTTGGGCGGCGAT
>JAISRJ010000151.1 GCA_031273705.1 Clostridiales bacterium | reverse complement strand
CACACTGGGAGAAATAAAAATAAATACGCCGTTTGGTATTTATGGAACAATGGATTTGTTGGGTTTAAGTAAAGTCACTGCCCATAAAATGCCCATAGCCCTTCAAGATCAAGTGAGAGAAGGACCGGCGCAGATTTTTTCTAACGTGGATTCTGACATTCAGCCATACGATGTTTTTATAGAAAGTGTAAATCGATTTTCAAATGACGATACAAAAGGATTAGTTCTGCGCATTACCGATCCCGCTCTTTTACGCAGAACGAATGGTATAGTGCAAGGCATGAGCGGCAGTCCAATTATTCAAAACGATAAAATCGTCGGCGCTGTGACCCATGTTTTTGTACAGGATCCGTCAAAGGGATATGGAATATTTATTGAGAATATGCTTAGGCAGGAAAAAAAGATTGAGTAACGGCAATTCAAGTCATTGACATCAACTATAGTTTAGAATATAATCAAAAAGATAAATTTGAAGAATTTTTTGTTATCCTTTTAGGAGGGATTATTATGAAATCGGTTAATATCGTACTTAACACTATTGATAAAGTAAAAGGCTTTGTCAATATAATCTCAACATTTGACGGTGACTTTGACTTGGCATCCGACCGATATGTGGTAGACGCAAAATCTATTATGGGTATTTTTAGCTTAGACCTTAGCAAGAAACTTCGCTTGGACATTCATGATGCCGCTGAAGCCGATAAGGTTATCGATTTGCTGAAAGATTATATTGTGTAAGCAGTTTAAGTATATGAAAAAATAAAAACGGCGGTCTCCACCGTTTTTATTTTTTTTCTTATCCTTATTAATTTTTAAACGCATAGTTATCCGTCATTACTACAGTATATCACGCGCGCTGAAATGAGTATGCAACAGCTCGTGCGCTTTTTCACCGTATGGCTCGCCCAAAAACTCATCATACAATTTTTTAATTTGCAAGTTCTCATGAGAACGGCGGACAGTCTTAGCTTCGTCTTCCTTATAAATAGCAGCCGCGCGTTTTTTAAGCGTCTCAATATTGTTACCGTGGTACGGCTGACCTCCGCCGCCGACACAACCTGACGGACACGCCATAATCTCAATCGCGTGATACTTGACATTTCCGTCGCGAATTTGTGTCAATAGATTCCTAGCGTTACCCAGACCATGCGCGATAGCGATATTCAACTTCATTCCCGCGATTTCAACCTCGGCTTCACGCACGCCTTCCAGTCCGCGCAACTGCGTAAAATCTATCTCCGGATTTGGATTGTCCTTATCCAGCCACGCCGCCGCGGTTCTAACAGCCGCTTCTATAACCCCGCCGGTCGTCCCGAATATTACCGAAGCGCCCGTCGATTCACCCATCACGTCGTCAAAATCCTCGTCCTGTAAATTAACGAAATTAATACCCGCCTCGCGAATCATCCGCGCCAACTCACGTGTAGACACAACATAGTCCACATCACTGCCCGATGTTTTACCACTCAGCTCGTCACGTTTCGCTTCAAACTTTTTCGCCAGACACGGCATGATGGAAACCACTACAATTTTATCCGCGGCAACACCCAATTTATCAGCCAGATATGTCTTGGCGATAGCCCCAAACATCTCGTGCGGCGATTTACAGGTCGAGGGTATATCCAACAAGGTGGGGAACTGATGCTCTATAAACTTCACCCACGCCGGACAGCAGCTTGTCAAAATTGGCAGCCTGCCACCGTGCCGTATCCTGTGGATTAATTCGGAAGCCTCTTCCATTATAGTCAAGTCCGCCGCGAAATCGGTATCCATTACCTTATCAAAGCCGATTTTTCGTAAAGCCGACACCATTTTACCCGTTACACGAGTGCCCACCGGCAGACCGAACGGCTCACCCAAGGCTACCCTAATAGCGGGGGCGGTTTGAGCAATGACAATTTTATCCGGATCGTTAATGGCGTCCCATACTTTAGAAGTATCATCCGTTTCTGTAAGAGCCGCCGTCGGACATACGCTAACGCACTGCCCGCAGAATGTACAGTTCGTGTCCAGCATCTTCCTGTCAAAAGCCGTGCCCATTACGGTATCAAATCCCCTATGTACCGGGGAATACACTCCTACGGTCTGTATCTCGTTGCACATAGTCTCGCAGCGACGGCATAGCACACATTTTTCAAAATTCTTTACAATGGAATAGCTGGAAGAATCCTTTTCTGTTTTAAGACGCGGACCCTTGAAATGAATTTCTCGGATACCCAGCTCTGCCGCCAATGCTTGCAGCTCACAGTTTTGGTTTCTTTCACAGCTTAGACATTCTTTAGGGTGATTGGAAAGCAATAGCTCTACAATTTGTCTGCGAGCGGAGACAGCCCTCTTTGTATTGGTATAAACCTTCATTCCGGGTGATACCGTAGTGGAGCAGGAAGGAAGCAGATTTCGTCTGCCGTCAACCTCGACCATGCAGACGCGGCATGTGCCGACTCTATTTACCATTTTTATATCGTGCAAATCTAAATGACACAATGTAGGAATATGGACTCCAAGGCTTTTAGCGGCTTCCAATATTGTAGTGCCATCCGGAACGGACGTTTCAACATTATTGATCGTGATATCCACCATCATTAAGCCTCCTTAGCCTCTAATAATTGCTTTAAACGGGCATTTTGAAAAACATACTCCGCACTTTATGCAACGCTTTTGATCGATAACATGGGTTTTCTTCCGTTCGCCCGAAATACAGTTAACCGGGCAGTTGCGCGCGCAAACCGTACATCCGGTGCATTTTTCGGGCAGAATCTTATACCCGACTAATTTTGTACAAGTGCCGGACGGACAGCGTTTCTCATCAACATGAGCCATGTATTCATCGTAAAAATAATGCAGAGTGGAAAGTATGGGGTTAGGCGAGCTTTGACCTAATCCGCAAAGCGCGGTATCCTTTATGGTCTGCCCCAGACTCTCAAGTTTTTTCAAGTCGTCCTCAGTGCCGTCGCCTTCTGTAATACGGGTTAAAATCTCCAACAGACGCATATTTCCAATTCGGCATGGAGTACATTTACCGCAGCTTTCTTCCGCGGTGAATGTAAGATAAAACTTCGCGATCCCGACCATACAGTCGTCTTCGTCCATAACGATCATACCGCCGCTGCCCATCATAGATCCCAAAGCAATCAGCGATTCATAATCGATCGGGGTATCCAGATGTTCCGCCGGAATACATCCGCCCGATGGACCGCCGGTTTGCGCAGATTTAAATTTTTTGTGATGCTGAATACCACCGCCGATATCATAAATAATCTCGCGCAAAGTGGTGCCCATCGGCACTTCTACCAGACCGACGTTGTTGACTTTGCCCGCCAAAGCGAAAACCTTTGTGCCCGCGGATTTTTCCGTGCCAAACTGACGGTACCATTCCCAGCCATTGCGCACAATTTGAGTTACGTTCGCGTAGGTTTCAACATTATTTATATTAGTAGGTTTATCCCACAGACCAACATTAGCGGGAAACGGAGGTTTAAGACGCGGTTCTCCGCGTCCGCCCTGCACTGAATTCATCAAAGATGTTTCCTCGCCGCAGACGAACGCCCCCGCCCCAAAGTACAGCCTTATGTCAAACGAAAAGCCGCTGCCAAGTATGTTTTCTCCAAATAGCCCCAATTCCTTAGCCTGATCGATCGCGATCTGCAATCTCTTTACCGCAAGAGGATATTCTGCGCGCACATAAATAATGCCCTCACTCGCGCCGATGGCGTAACCGCAAATAGCCATAGCCTCCAGTACGCAATGGGGATCGCCCTCCAACACGGAACGATCCATAAACGCGCCGGGATCGCCTTCGTCCGCGTTACAGAGTACATATTTCTTGTCGGATTTAGCTTTCCTGGCGGTTTCCCATTTTATACCGGTCGGGAAGCCCGCGCCGCCACGCCCGCGCAGGCCGCTCTTTTTCATAGTGTCGATCACATCGTCCTGGCTCATGGAAAAAATCGCCTTGGCCAGGGCGTCATACCCACCGGTCGCGATATAATCATTTATATTTTCGGGATCGATTACCCCGCAGTTGCGCAGTGCTATTCTGATTTGCCGCGTCACGGAATCAACACCTCCATATTGAGGACGTTCCCCTGCAATATCTCATTATTAGCTACATGCTTACTGACAATGTCTTTCGCGATATCGGGCGTGACATATCCGTAATAGACGGAATCCTTTCCGGGCTGGCGCACTTCGACCATCGGTTCGGCATAGCAACAGCCATAACAACCGGTGGCGATAATTTTTACATTTGAAAGTTTTTGCTTTTCAATTTCCGCCTGCAAAGCGTCGGCGACTTCTTTCGCGCCCGCCGCTATACCACATGTAGCCTCGCCGACCGCCAGAATCGTCGTTTTAGAATCGTCGGACAACAGACTGGTTTCGTCTTTAGTATCGTCCCTGTACTTCTTTAATTCATCCCATGACTGTAACTTCAAGCAATATCACCTACTTTGCTCAAAAATTCATCCACAATGCGCTTCACATCATCCGGGTTTACACGCCCAAAAACCTTGTCATTTACCATAACGACCGGAGCCAGCCCGCAAGCGCCCACACAGCGAATTGAACTTAAAGTGAACAAACCGTCTTTTGTGGTCTCGGTGTTTTTAATATCCAATTCATTTTCAAACGCCGCAAGCACTTTTTCCGCGCCGCGCACATAACAAGCGGTACCCAAGCAAACATTGACTCTAAATTTGCCCTTGCGCTCCAGATTAAACAATGAATAAAATGTTGCGACCCCGTAGACCTTGGACGCCGGCACACCCAATAAATGTGAGATATAAAGCTGTACATCCTCAGAAAGCCAGCCATATACCTGCTGCGCCTTGTGCATTACAGGAATAAGAGCGCCGTTTTTATCCGGCATACTTTCGTAATACTCATCAATTTCCGGATAACTGCCCTTAATTTCAACTTCCGCCGCTTCTTGAGCCAAAAAGACACCTCCTTAAATAAATACGAACTTGGTACAGGTTGACATTTTAACATGTTTTAAGCGAATTGGCTAGTTCGTATTTGTCCATATAGCGATTTCAAAAATAAACGGTTTACACATACCCCTGATCTTTTGCTCTAATCTCAACGCGTTTTATCTTCCCACTGATTGTTTTCGGCAGTTCCGGTACAAATTCGATAACGCGCGGATACTTGTATGGCGCGGTATGAGTCTTAACATATGCCTGCAACTCTTTAACCATATCCTCGGACGGCTCATAACCCTTAGACAATACGACAGTCGCCTTTACGTTTAAACCCCTTACCGGGTCGGGAACACCGGTAACAGCCGCTTCCAGGACAGCGGGATGTTCCAGCAAAACGCTTTCGACCTCAAAAGGACCTATTCTGTATCCGGAGGATTTTATAATATCGTCGTTTCGCCCTACATACCACAAATAACCGGCTTCGTCCGTATAGGCGGTGTCGCCGCTGTGATACAGACCCTTGTTGAATACAAGGGCGTCAGCTTCTTGGTTCTTATAGTATCCGCTAAACAGCCCTACAGGTTTAGTTACGTTTTCTAATCTAATACAGATTTCACCCGTAACACCCGCCGATGTTTCTTCGCCCTTTTCATCCGCTACCATCAGGTTGTAGCCTGGAATCGGTTTGCCCATAGAACCGGGGATCGGCTGTGTAAAAGGATACAGCACTCCGGCTGTAATAGTAGTCTCGGTCTGCCCAAAGCCCTCATAAATCTCCAAACCGGTATATTCTTTCCATTTAGCGAATGTATCCGGATTAAGAGCTTCGCCGGCGGTGCAGCAGTGTTTTAAAGAAGAAAGATCATAAGATTTCATATTCTCCGCGACCATCATGCGTAACATAGTCGGCGGAGCGCAAAACGTTGTAATCTTATACTTTTCAATTTTCGCGAGAATATCCGCGGCGTTAAATCTATCAAAATCGTAGACGAAAACAGCGCTTTCACCCAGCCATTGACCATAAAGTTTACCCCAAAGGGATTTTAACCAGCCTGTATCCGAAATTGTAAAATGCAGTCCGCCGTCCCGCACCCTGTGCCAGAACACGCCTGTCATGATATGCCCCAACGCGTAGGTAAAGTCATGCCGAACCATCTTGGGGTATCCGGTGGTGCCTGAGGAAAAACTTACCAGCATGGTGTCCGTGGCTTGTATATCTTCGGTCATGCTTCTGTCCCAAACATCGGACGCCGAATAAAGTCCGGCCTCAAAATCCAGCCAGCTTTCCCCCGCCTGTTTACTTTGGCTTTTTTTAATCAAAGCCTTTAATTCGACGGTGTTGTAAGGCTCACCTTCGTCAAAATGACGCGCGCAGTCGCCGTCGCCGGTTATAACGGCCATTTTTATATCGGCGGCGTTGCACCTATAAATATAATCCTTAGCGGTTAATAAATGTGTGGCCTGAACGGCGACAGCCCCGATTTTTGAAAGACCCATTACACAATACCAAAAAAAATAGCTTCTTTTAAGTACCAGCAGAACAAAATCGCCCTTTTTAATGCCCAAGGATGTAAAATAATTCGCCGCCTGATTAGATCTGCGCGACATCTCGGAAAAAGTAATTTTTCGCTCCTCTCCGTCCTTCCCGACCCAGACCATACAGAGCTTATCCGGCGATTCCTTCGCCAGGACATCCAGGACGTCAAAGGCAAAGTTAAAATCAGGAGCGTAATTTATTTTAAAATTATCTTGCAGATCTTTAAATGAGGAAAACGCTTCGCGAGACATCCCGGTAAATTTTTCGTAAATCGCCACTGTGCCCTCCTACCTAATCACGACCGCCAAAAATGTCGCGGCGGTATCTTCTGTCTTCATAGCGTGCGGAACGGACGAATCATAATAAATACTATCGCCCGGATTAAGAGTCATCACGGTATCGTCCAAATAAAACAACATACTGCCCGACAGCATGTAATCAAATTCCTGACCGTCGTGAGAATGCAGAGTCGGCATGTCGCCATTTTGTTTCGGCTCGACAGTAACCAGAAACGGCTCGCCCTTTTTGTTTCTGAATGTATATGCCAAATGTTTGTACTCGTAAGCCTTGCGCCGAGTTATGTCATAGCCTTCTCCGGCTCTTACCAGCGCGTATTTTGAAAGTTTGGGAGACTCGCCGCTAATCAAATCCTGTACATCCACCCCCAAAATATTGGCGGCGTTATACAAAAAGCTAAAAGAAAAATCCATTTCGCCCCGCTCATATTTCAAATACTCGTCTACGGATACAGCTAATTTATCCGCCATTGTCTGGGAATCATACTCCATAATTTCTCGCAAAGCAGACAACCGTCCGCCGATTTCCGTCAATTGCTCGGTCACATAATCACCCCTGATATTTTTAAAATCGCTATAGATATAACCCCGTGCCGCAAGGGCTTTTACGCAGAAATATATCCCAGATTAATGGCCCGTAAATTAGCTTCCAACATATTCTTTTTGCGTTCGGGTACGATTTTATTTAGCGCGGCTTCCATTTCATCACTGTCGCAGATCCCCGTCTCGCGGATAATCTTCCCCACCATAATCATATTAGCCAGACCTTTTAATTTATCCTCATCCGCCAGCCTGGTAGCGGGGATATAAAAGCCGGTCACATCGTCACGAACAATTTTCCTCTCGATTAAAGAGCTATCCACAAATATCCGCCCTCCGGATACGCAACTTTTCTCAAACGCGTCCAATGACGGAGTGTTCATAACGACGAGAATATTAGGAGTTTCGGCAATAGGCGATCCTATAGGCCGGTCGCTGATTATTACACTGCAATTGGCGGTGCCGCCGCGCATTTCCGGGCCGTAGGACGGCAGCCAGCTAACATGCTTACCTTGCAGCATTCCGGCATACACCAGAAATTTACCCGCAAACAAAATCCCCTGTCCGCCAAACCCCGCTACAAGAATTACGGCGTCGCCCATTATTCCGCCCCCCTGTCTCTATAAACCCCCAGGGGATAATACGGAATCATGTTTTGCGCCAGCCAATCCAAAGACTTTTGAGGGCTAAGCCCCCAGTTTGTGGGGCAAGTGGAAATTATTTCTACAATAGACAGTCCTTTGCCTTGATTTTGATAATCAAAAGCTTTTTTTACGGCATTTTTAGCCGCCCTTACATTCTTTACGGTGTTCACCGACACTCGTTCCGCGTAAAATGTACCGTTCATAGTCGCCAACAGCTCGCACACTTTTATAGGATAGCCCGCGGATTCCACATCTCTGCCATAAGGAGAAGTTTGGGTAATCTGTCCCGGCAAGGATGTTGGAGCCATTTGACCGCCGGTCATTCCATAAATGGCGTTATTTACAAAAATTATGGTTATCTTTTCGCCGCGCGCCGCCGCGTGAAGTGTCTCGGCCGCTCCAATCGCCGCCAAATCCCCGTCGCCCTGATATGTAAAAACAATGTTTTCGGGGATTGCACGTTTTACGCCTGTGGCGACGGCGGGGGCGCGACCGTGCGCCGCCTGAATCATATCGCATTCAAAATAATCATAAGCCATCACCGCGCACCCCACCGGCGCGATTCCGACGGTTCTGCCCGTAAGATCCAATTCGTCCAGCGCTTCGGCAATCAATCGATGGATTATACCGTGAGTACACCCGGGACAATAATGGGTCGCCACATCCGATAACGCTTTAGGTCTCTCAAAAACTGTCAATTATAATTACCTCCGTTCACCGAAATAATCTTTGCCAAAATCTCGTCGGGAGAATGAACCATGCCGCCGGTCCTCGCGCAAAGGGCTACCGGTTTTTTACATTCTGTCGCCAGTTTTACATCCTCTATCATTTGACCCATACTCATTTCTACACTTATAAATGCCTGAGCGTAGGCTGCGGCAGCGGCAAAATTCTTTTTGGGAAACGGCCATAAAGTTAGAGGACGCAGCAGCCCGGCCTTTATCCCGCGCGCCCGTGCCGCCAAAACCGCGTTTTTAGAAATTCGGGAAGCCGCCCCATACGCGGCAAGCACAATATCGGCGTCGTCCGTCATATACTCTTCACACAGGGCTTCGGATTCTTCAATGAGTTTATATCTATCAAAACGATCAAAGTTGGATTGTTCCAAGGCTTCCGGCTTTAAAATCAGCGAATTAACTATATTATGCCCGCGTTTGCCGGCCGTACCGCTGGTAATCCAATCTTTGGCGGGCAACTCGCGTTCCGGAATACGACGCAGTTCCACCGGCTCCATCATCTGACCCAATATGCCGTCGCCCAGTATCATTACAGGACAGCGGTAAATATCCGCCAGATCGAACGCGGATTGGGTAAGATCCGACATTTCTTGTACGCAGTTGGGAGAAAGCGCAATAACATGAAAATCCCCGTGGCCTACCGAGCGTGTAGCCTGAAAATAGTCCGCCTGCGAAGGTTGAATTCCCCCCAGACCCGGTCCTCCGCGCTGAATATTCACAATAACAGCCGGAAGATCACAACCCGCCATGTAAGAGATACCCTCGCTCATAAGAGAGATTCCCGGGCTGGAAGAAGAGGTCATAGCGCGGACGCCGGCCGCGGATGCGCCCAGAACCATATTTATAGAGGCGACTTCGCTTTCCGCTTGCAGGTACACGCCGCCCAGCTTGGGCAAACGTTTCGACATATAAGCTGCGACTTCTGTTTGCGGGGTTATGGGGTATCCGAAAAAATGCCTGCAACCCGCCATTATCGCGGCCTCGGCGATAGCTTCGTTACCCTTCATCAGAACGCGTTCCATCAATTCTCTCCTTTCGTAACCGTTATAACGACATCCGGACACATAATCGCGCAGAAAGCGCAGCTAATACATTTCGACTGCTCTATACATTCCGCGGGGTGAAAACCCTTTGCGTTCATTTCGTCGCGCGCCAAACGAATTATTTTTTTAGGACACGCGTCAACACACAGCGAACAGCCCTTGCATCGGTCCTTATAAAAATTCACCATATCTATTCCCTCCTATTTTCACTATTTCAATTTCAAAAACAGGATCAATCCCAAAAGCAGGAACCGTAATATTTTGAATCAAATCTTTTTTTACAGAAGTAAAAACAATCGGCAAGCCACACAATTCAGACGCGGCGTGTATGTACTCAAGACTGTTTGTTATATCTAACGCCGAAGTAATGCTGCCCAGATTGGAGTTATTTACTATTCCGGTAAATTTTATCTTAGCGGCGGATTCAATTTCTTCCTTAATACACGCAATCTGTCGCGGATCGCGGGATAGTGGGCGATACATATTACAAACCAGCAGCATGTCAATGTCTTGGGTAATATAATCAAAATATCTGCCCAGAACATTCGCCCCGCGATCATCCCCGCCCAAATCAATAATGGCGTAGCACCGCGGATCGTCGAAAACACTGTAAACTTCACTTGGCAAAGCGGGCGCGTCCAGATTCGTATTCGCGTAAGCGGAGGCAATCACTTCTATACCGCGCGCGTTCAAACTTTGCGCGGCGTCCAGACTTCTAAAATAAGGGTTAACAATATCTAAATCCGCAAGCGCGATTCTATTATTTGGAAACTTATTCCTTAGATAGAACGCGTAATTAACCGAAAGGTTGGTCTTTCCGCTTCCATAGTGCCCCGCGAAAACAGTAAGGCGCGATTCCAACATATTTTCCTCCAAAACAGACAATATAGTTACCTTACAGAAAGCTGAAAAAAAAGTCAAGTCTTTTGGATCAATCGTGTGGATCAATCGGCGGGCGCGTATTCGCCCGTATTTTTCAAAAATGGCGATACCCGCCGTTTTGTATCCAAAATTTGTCCATTTGGTGATAACTACACATCAACGCCAAAAAAGCCCCCGGCGGAAGCGAGAGACTTTTTACACTATACTCACACGAGCGTAAGCTTTTGCCAATGACATACGAGAATTTTTGGCGCAAGACAAAGAAGATGGCCGCGCCGCGTACCCGCAGCAGGTACGCAAGTAGCCGTCTGATGAGGTATTGCGCTAAAAAGACCGTACGGA
>JAISRJ010000102.1 GCA_031273705.1 Clostridiales bacterium | reverse complement strand
TCAAAGCCGCTTCGTTGTGCAATTGCATGTAAGTGATGGGATCGGTAAACTCCAGATTTTGCGTCGGTTGCGAAATTGAATTTTCTAAACGGATACTCATTTTCGCTTTCCCTTCGCGCCCTGACTTTGTTGTAACCAGGATTACGCCGTTAGCCCCGCGAGCGCCGTATAATGCTGTCGCCGTCGCATCTTTCATGATGCTGAAACTGGCAATGTCGTCAGGTTGCATTCTGGCTAAATCGGTAGTGGTTACTTCCACATTGTCAATCAATATCAGAGGATCAACCTTATAGCCGAAAGTCATCACGCCGCGGATAAAAAATTCGGCATTGTCCTGTCCGGGTTCACCACTCCGCTGATATGAAATCATTCCCGCTACTCTTCCTGCAAAAGAATTGGTAAGATTACTGCTGGGAATCTTCAGTTCGGAGGGTTTAACCGTTGAGATCGACGCCACCACGCTTTCCTTCTTCTGCTTACCGAAAGCGACGACTGTAATCTCTTCGAGTTCATTCGTGGTCTCTTCCATGACGACAATCACGTTAGGCTTCCCCTCGAACGTAAATTCCTTACTTTGCATGCCGATAAAAGAAGCGGTCAGTTTCGCGCCGTCATCAATATTGTCTATCGCAAAATTGCCGTTTTCATCGGTTAAAACACCGCGCGTACTGCCGACAAGCGTTATCGTAACACCCGGCAATGCTTCGCCGTTTTTGTCGATGACTTGTCCGGTAAACCTTTTTTGTACAGGAGATTGCGCCTGTTTTAAGGAGATTGTAATACTTTTTCCTTTTTTCGTGAATGACAGGTTTTTTCCGGTAAAAGCCTGTGTGAGGGTTTGTTCGACCGTAGCGCTTTTTATAGCCACAGTAACAATAACTTCCGATGCTTCTTTGTCGGCAATGAAAAAAGAATACGGATATTCCGCGCTTAATTTCTTTACCAACTCCGACACTTTCACCTTATTGAGTGAAATATCCCTTTTTACTTCTTCTTGAGATTTTGCCTCGTTAGAAATTAATAGCCCCCCAAACAGTAAAATAGAGATTAACAGATAAAATTTTAAAAATTTCTTTTCTTTCATTTGTATATTATTTAAAAAAGTAGCAACTTTGCAGCGATTATACAAAAGGGCGTAACTAATTCTGTTTTCACAGAACAAACATGTCTTTTGTATTCTTTTTTCAAAAGAGTCCGGGCATATTCCCCAATAAGTCGGACTCTTTTTTATTTTTTCTCTATCGTTATTTTCTTGTTATTTATCTCATTGTAACTGAATTTTAATTCGTCTTCCAACGCCGACAAAATATCTCTTATCGGTTGGTCGGTCCGGAACGAAGCGGTAATTTTCCTCGTTTCAATCTCCGGATAATTCATTTCAATGCGGATTTCATAAATCTGTTCCAGTTTCTTCAGCAATTCGCCGAAAGCGATATCTTCATAGTGGTATCTGCCTTCTCTCCATGCAGTACTCATCTGTAAATCGGCAATTTGCTTTATATATTCATTCGTTGCCGTATGATAGGATATTTCTTCCTGCGGACACAGCAAATCATCACATTTATCAGCCTTGAAACGCACGGAACCTTCGACCAATGCCACCGTAACCTGTTTTTGTTGCTCGTCCGATTGCACATTGAATTTTGTACCTAATACCTGAGTTTCCGTGCCTTGCGTAGATACCGTGAACAATTTGCTTTTGTCTCGACTGACTTCAAAAAATGCTTCGCCTTTCAGGTCTATTCGTCTTTCTTTTTGGCCGAAATCAGAGGTGAAAGTAACGGAACTGTTTTTGTTCAATTTAACTTTTGTGCCGTCTTGTAAAACATATTCCGTGATGTTGTCTTGTGAAGCATAAGTGTAGTAATGAACGGATTGCGTATGATGATAGTAGTAGATTCCGCTCGCGAACAGGAGCAGGATAACCGCCGCCGCACGATAGAACCAAAGGACGGGATTTCGTCTGTTGCCATGGCGTTGCGGGTGGGTCGGCATGTTTTTCAAAATTCTTTTCTGCGTTTCTTCCGACAGATTTTTATCAACCTTTACATCGGCGTCCCAGTATTCCTTGATACTATTGTATAATGTATAGTTGTCGCTGTCGTGCAGCATTTCGCGGAGAAGCGCTTTTTCCCGTTCATCCGCCTCACCCGCCAAGGATTTCGATACCAGTATTGAAAAATCTTTGTTCATTGAATCTCTAAATTGCAAATTTATCATTGAATTTTTTAAACTTCTACTCTTAAAGACGCAAAATTTTCGGATATCCCCCATCGGGAAATGAAAAAAAATTACTATGCCCGGCATCGGTTCTCCGGCTTGCTTCGGGTTTTATCCTGCTAATGACGGAATTATCTTCACCGCATCACGGGCGTTGACCTGTGCAAAATAGAAGGCCCGGATGAAAAAGGATTGCCGGAGGTTCTCTCCGTGACAGGCACAAACATGAACAGGCGGCCAACGGTACAACACTTTGTATGTCATTGTAAGCCACCGTATTGCAAACAATAAACAAGGGAGAAATGGCACCTCACCCCCGGTCCCTCTCCGAAAGAGAGGGGAGAGAAAAGTCAAAAATATCAACCGCAAAGTACACAAAGGTTTTTCACAAAGCGCACAAGATATTATATAATTACGAATTACAAATTACGAATTACAAATGATTTAACATGTTTGTTTACAATGGTTCATATAAATAATATGTGTAAATATTTTTTATAATTTATATAATAATAAGTAATTATCTTTGTGAACTTTGTGTGCCCTTAGCGTTCTTTGCGGTAAAAATAATCTTTTCACACAGCCTCTCCGCAGAGAAAGGCAGGGGATGAAATGGTATATTGGAA
>JAISRJ010000124.1 GCA_031273705.1 Clostridiales bacterium | reverse complement strand
TTCCTTTAAAACCCCGGGGTAAAATGGAGTCGTGATATCAGGCGACGACGCGTATATAGAAGTGCCTAACGCGTCGGCCCTAGAATTAACGGCTTCCAAGTCGTAAATAATTTTTAGCATTTTATCCAGCTCGGCGCGAGTGTACAAACCTTTAAGTGTATTCGCGGAACCGGCAGCCTTGTCGCCCAACACCACACGCGTCTCCGCTAACACCGGATCGTCCGAAAACGAAATAATCTCTAAAGACATCGCGGCTAAAATATCTCGCAGACTGCCCCAGTTGTACTGATGATCCGGCAGATAAACCCACCCCGGCTGACCGGGCGTAATTAACGCGCCGCTAATATCCCGTATTTGAGTGACATTAATCTGTACTTTTACATCCTGCGCCCCTGTAAAACCGATTGCATCAAAATTCGTTAAGACCTCAGACGTTTTTACAATCTGATATGTATTATCCTCAAGCTTTAGTATGTTTCCTCCGCAAGCGCCGACCAGCGCGCGCAATTGAGCGACATTGTACCCGCGAATGCGGAATATATTTATCTCGGTCCTTTTAAATCGGTTATCATTCCAATCTATAATCAATTTATTAGGTGTAATCCTTTCCGTCGCGGACGAATTCGCCGAAACCAAAGCGGTAAGGATAAGCGTAATGGCGGCAAAAATCGCCGCCGCAAGAGTTTTTTTGTACAAATTAATCCCTCCGTGGATAAATTATTTATAAAACAATCGCTCTTCCCTTTTTTACATATTTTGTAAAACTTCTATAAATTATATAATAAGACTCGACCCATTTACAAGAAAAATATATAGCAAAAATCGCCTTTATACTTGATTGGGATCGTGTTTGAAGCTAAACTTTCGTTCTTTTCCCTCAATCAGCCGTTTAATATTTTCTCTATGTTGAACCAAAGCCATCACGGCGAGGAATAAGGCTATTATCCCAATCTCGGGGGGAAGTCTGAATGTAAAACACATCACCGGCATCAAAATCAACATGGTCATAGACGCCAAAGAAATAAACCTTGTAGCCGCAATCAGGATAACCCCGACAGCGAGAACGATCAACGAGGCTCTCCAATCCAGCGCGATTAACACGCCCAGCGAAGCCGCTATACCCTTGCCGCCTTTAAATCGAAGAAACACAGGAAAGTTATGCCCCAGCACCGCGCCAAGGCCACCATACATACCTAATATCAAAGGATTGGCGCCGTTATATAATTGAGCGCATATTATAAAAGCAATTATAGCTTTAAGCAAGTCGCAGATAAAAACTATTACCCCTGTCCCGAACCCCAACACTCGAACAGCGTTGGACGTTCCCGCGTTTCCGCTTCCGTGGTGCCTTATATCTATATTTTGTTTAATCTTACCCGCCAAGTATGCCGTCTGGATACATCCCAAAAAATATCCGGTCAAAACGCAAAGTATCCGAATCAAAACGTCCTCCTACTTTTTTTTGTTTCGTATAACAAAATGAATCGGGGTTCCTACAAAACCAAACGATTCACGCAGTTGGTTTTCTATATATCTCTTGTATGAAAAGTGCATAAGCTCGCTGTCGTTTACGAATAGTACAAATGTTGGCGGCTTGACCGAGACTTGAGTAGAATAATAGATTTTTAATTGTCTGCCCTTATCTGACGGCGGCTGATTTACAGCCATCGCCTCTGTCAGGACCTCGTTAAGCACGCCGGTAGAAATACGCATAGAATGATTCTGATAAGTCATGATTATCAGCTCAAATAATTTATTTATTCTCTGACCGGTTTTCGCAGAGATAAACAATTTGGGCGCGAACGAAATAAAAGACAGCTCGTTAGCGATATCTTTCATAAAGATGTTCATGGTCTTATCGTCTTTTTCTATCAAGTCCCACTTATTTACCGCAATAACAATGGCCTTTCCGCGTTCAAAAGCGATACCGGCTATTTTAGAATCCTGCTCTGTTATGCCTTCCTCCGCGTCGATAAGCAAGACGCACACATCCGCTCTGGAAACCGCGGATACAGCCCTTAGTATGGAATACCGCTCTATATTTTCTTTTATCCGGGCTTTACGCCGTATACCCGCGGTATCTATAAATATATATCGTTGACCGTCCAACGTCGCCTCCGAGTCGATTGCGTCCCGCGTTGTACCGGGCACATCGCTGACAATCAGACGGTTTTCCCCCAAAATCTTATTTATCAATGAGCTTTTACCCACATTGGGTTTACCCAACACGGCTACGCGGATCGCGTCCTCGTTCGCGGCTTCTTCTTCCGGATTGGGGAAGCGCTTTACAATTTCATCCAGCAAGTCCCCCGTTCCCAAACCCTGCTCCGCGGACACCGGCGACGGTTCGCCCAGCCCAAGCGAATAAAACTCATAAGCGTCCAACGCGCCGCTTATCATATTATCAGCTTTATTGGCGGCGACTATTACAGGTTTACGAGTTTTGCGCAACATGTTCGCCACATCCATGTCGGCTTCTATCGGACCGGTCTTTGAATCCACTACAAACAATATTACATCCGCGATTTCCATCGCGAGTTCCGCTTGCTGTAAAATCTGACGCTTAACAATATCTTCTGATTCCGGATCCAAACCACCGGTATCTATAATTGTAAATTTATAACGCAGCCATTCGGCGTCGGCGTAGATTCTGTCACGCGTTACGCCCGGGGTGTCCTCAACAATGGCAACCCTGCGACCCACAATTTTATTAAATAACGTAGATTTACCCACGTTTGGCCGACCGACGACCGCTAATATTGGTTTCATCCGCTTTCACGCCTTCCACTTTTTCCAACACGCTCCTGTACTATATCATACAAATTATTATAACTCAATCTTTTCGTGGCGATAATATAACTATGTGTGACGAGGAGGGTATATAGTGGCAAAATTTGTTATAAGCAACAGTCCCCCGCTAAAGGGTAGCGTTAAAGTTTGCGGCTCTAAAAACGCGGTCTTGCCGGTGTTAGCCGCGGGAATTCTTTCGGAGGGCACTTGCGTAATACGTGAAGCGCCCAACTTGAGCGATGTACAAACAATGGAGAAGCTATTGGAGAGTATAGGGGTTAAAATAAAAACGGACGAAGATTCCGGTGTTATAGAATTATACGCGCAAGATAGTTTAAATTGGGAAGCGAGCTACGACTTGGTAGGAAAGATGAGGGCCTCATTTTTGATTATGGGACCGCTGCTGGCCAGGTTGGGCAGAGTGCATGTACCGCTGCCCGGAGGGTGCGCGATTGGTACGCGTCCTGTGGATTTGCATTTAAAAGGCTTCGTCGCTTTGGGCGCAAAAATAGAGCAAGAGCACGGCTATGTAAGAGCGACCGCCAAACGATTGCACGGAGCCAGAATTTATCTGGACTTTCCCAGTGTGGGCGCAACGGAAAATATTATGATGGCGGCGGTTTTGGCGGACGGCGTGACGGTGCTTGAAAACTGCGCCGTAGAGCCGGAAATTGTAGATCTGGCGAATTTTCTCAACTCCGCCGGAGCCGAAATAAGAGGTGCCGGTACGGATACCATCCGCATAAGCGGCGTTAAATCTCTGCGGGAAACGGATCATACCGTAATCCCCGACAGGATAGAAGCCGGTACATTCATGGTCGCCGCGGGTGTGACCGGCGGGGATATAACAGTCACTAACGTCGTCGCCGATCATTTAAAGCCGCTGATTGCAAAGTTAAAAGAAGTCAATCTGGTAGTTTCGGAGACAGAGAACGGATTGCGTGTAAACGGAGATAACGTTCATCTAAAAGCCGCCGACGCCAAGACACTTCCTTACCCCGGCTTCCCCACTGATATGCAGGCGCAATTCATGAGTTTGCTTACATTGGCGGAAGGAACCAGCATTGTGACCGAGACGGTTTTTGAAAATAGATTTATGCACGTGGGCGAATTAAAACGTATGGGCGCCGAAATAAAGATCGAAAGCCGAAGCGCTGTTATAGAAGGCGTTAAGAATTTAACGGGCGCACAGGTAAAAGCGACGGATTTAAGAGCGGGCGCGGCTTTAGCTTTAGCCGCTTTAAGAGCGAAAGGAGACACAGAGATAGGGGATATTTATCATATCGAACGCGGCTATTGTGACCTGGATAAAAAATTGAGAAGTCTTGGAGCGAAGATAGTTCGCGTGGAGGATCCTAAGAATCAGGGAGACTGCGAGAAAAATAATTAGAAAAATTTAGAAATTAATTGTTTGGGATGATTAAACCAAAATTCTCCAGGCAATAATAACGCTGGAGGTGACAGTATGAAAAAACTGCCAGAAGACAGTATATTCAGGAAGAAAAGCTTTTTTGTGGCGTTGTACTCATGTGTCGGCGTAGTTTTAATTTTAGCAGCCGTTGTTTCATATTATAATGTTCAACAGGCTAAACTTAAAAACAACAATGGCATAGAAAGTCAATTGGACGAAACAAACGCAAGCAAAACATCACCAAATCCGCAGATAGGTGTCAGCACACCCGCGGACGAGGACTTGATCGCGCAAGCGCAATCGGAGGCTCAGATTCGCGCAAACGAGCAAATGGCAATGGCTAAGGCTACACCCAAGCCCAGCGCAGCGCCTGTCGCAAGCGCAACGCCCGCGGCAACTCAAACACCCGCCATAGAGGAAGAAAAAGCTGAGGAATCTGACGAAGATCTAGCGGCTCCGGTTTTTGACACCTTTGACGACGACGAACTTATGGAATGGCCTGTGGTTGGTGAAATTTTGATGGAATACAGTACAGATCACATGGTGTATGACAAAACTCTCGATCAATACAGGACCAACGACAATATTTGTATCGCGGCGCAAGCGGGTACTCCTGTTAAAGCTTCGGCGGAAGGCGTTGTGCTGAAAATAGAGGAAACCCGCAGAGACGGTAATACGATTGTTATTGATAACGGCAATGGCTGGACAACTACATACGGTCAGTTGATGGACGGTGTGTTGGTTAAAGAAGGCGACGTTGTTAAAAGTGGTCAAGTGATAGGCGGGGTATCTAATCCCACAATTTACGGCGTTTTATTGGGCAATCATTTAACACTAAAAGTTACTAAAGATGATCTTACAGTTGATCCGCTAACCGTATTAGTACAGCTTAGCGCATCAGAAGCGACTAACTAATTAAGTCATACAAAAAGCTGCTGTGAACCACAAAAGAGTGGTACTACAGTAGCTTTTTTGACTTTATGCCGGTTTAATGTTATATTTTTCTCCATAAGTTTTTTCTATACCCGCGAGTCCGCGAGTATAACGCGATTCTTTTATTGGAGGGATGTTAATGCGTAACGCCGCCATAATGGGCTATGGTGTTGTAGGCTCAGGTGTTTTTGAATTACTGCGGGATTCCGATGTATTGGTAAAAAAGTTGGGCCGGCATATATCTGTAAAGAAAGTTTTAGATCTGCGTTCTTTTCCAGGCGACATTGTCGAACCGTTCTTAACCCATGAGCCGGACGAAATCCTTAACGACGATTCTATAACAATAGTAGTTGAAACAATGGGCGGGCTTAACCCCGCTTATGAATACACAAAACAGGCTCTGTCAAGCGGAAAACATGTTATTACTTCAAATAAAGAACTGGTTTCTGTACATGGCTCCGAGCTGCTGTCCATAGCTAACGAAAACAACTCGCGCTATTTGTTTGAAGCCAGCGTCGGCGGCGGAATTCCAATAATACGCGCTTTAAAACATACTCTGTTATCAGAGGAAGTTTCACAGATAACCGGTATCTTGAATGGAACCACGAATTATATTTTAACTCAAATGTATTCTTTGGGTTTAAGCTTTGCGGATACATTAAGGCAGGCACAGGAATTAGGATTTGCGGAGCGCGAGCCGTCCTCTGATATAGAGGGTTTTGACGCGAGCCGCAAGCTGGCGATTCTTTTGTCTCTCTGTGTTAACAAACAGGTAAATTACTCCCGAATTCCTACCGAGGGTATATCACAGCTTACTTACGCGGATTTTATTTGCGCGTCAAAATATGGCAGTGTAATAAAACTTATAGGGCGCGGCGATATAAAAGATGGCGTAATAGAGGCGATTGTCGCGCCGTTTTTGGTGCAAAGCGGAGCTTCGATACTTGCGGAAGTCGGCGACGTCTATAACGCGATCACCATCACATCCTCTATGAGCGACGATAATACATTCTATGGCAAAGGGGCTGGAAAACTCCCAACCGCCGGGGCTATAGTCGGCGATATAGCGGATATTCTAACCGGTAATCTGGAAACAGTGGAATGGGGTGCCGATGAAGCCGAAATGGCAGAACCGACAGACGCAATTTATTCCTGGATGGTCCGCGCGACGGCTACCAAAGAAAAAATCCACGCTGCCGCGCGCGGGCTTTTGGATGATTCTTATTTCTTTGAGCCGGGAATTGAAAATCAAACGTCTTTTGTAACACTGCCGTTAAAACACGGTGATTTTCTTTCACTTTTAACCAATCTGCGTTCAGAAGGGGTGACGATAGAAAATACACTGCGTATTTTCGCGGACAGATGATTAAGATTACTACGCCGGCTACCTCTGCGAATATGGGACCGGGATTTGACTGCATGGGAATGGCGTTTAAATTATACAACACATTAAGGATCGAAACGCAGGAGTCCGGGCTGTTGATAGAAAATTGGTCAGATCAAACAATCCCTACTTATTCAAACAACTTAATTTACGCTACTATTAAGGATTTTTTCAATCTAATAGGAAAAAAGCTGCCGGGGCTGCATATGATACAAGACGATCATATTCCTATGACCCGTGGGCTTGGCAGCAGCGCGGCTTGTATAGTATCTGGATTACTGGCGGCAAACGAACTGTCCGGAGAGCGTCTGTCCCGCGAACAACTGCTTAAAATAGCCGCTGAAACAGAGGGTCATCCCGACAACGCTGCCCCGGCGCTGTTTGGCGGTATAACAGTAGGCGCGATGCATCACGGTCAACTCTATTACAGCAGGCTAAATGTGCCTAAGCTAAATGAATTACACTTCGCGGTTATCATTCCAAATTTTTATCTTTCTACTGAAAAAGCTCGAAAGATTCTGCCAACGCATTATACCAGAGCAGACGCCGTTTATAACATCTCACGCGCGGCATTATTAACCGCGGCGTTAACCGGTGGAGACTTTGAATTGCTAAGGGCGGCTTTTGGCGATAGAATACACCAACCGTACCGCAGAGAACTAATACCGGGTTTTAAAGAAATTTTCGACGCGGCATACGCTAGCGGCGCGTTGGGCGTTTTTTTATCCGGCGCGGGGCCTACGATCATTGCGGTAACAACATCTAATACAATCAGAATACCTGTCCCGGACGATTGGATTTTGTCATTTTTAAAACCCGACCAAAATGGAGCCAGGCTAGAAATCTGTTCTTCATAGCGCGTGCTGCGCTTGTGTATCTGATACTTCTCGAAGGGATTGATTCATGTGCTGATTGTGCAAAAATTCGGCGGCTCGTCTCTAGCGGACGCGAACAAGATTACAAACGTCGCGAAGCGCGTTGCGGAGACATACAGGCAGGGCAATCAAATCGTAGTCGTGTTGTCAGCCCAAGGGGACACTACGGATAAGTTGCTGGAAAAAGCACGAGAGATTAACCCGAATCCCAGTAAACGCGAGTTGGATATGCTGTTGTCCACGGGGGAACAGCAATCCATCGCGCTTATATCAATGGCACTGCAAGGTTTGGGGTTAAGCTGTGTGTCGTTTACCGGTCCGCAAGTGGGCATTCACACTTCCTCCACTTATGGGTCGGCCAGGATCCGCAGCATAGACACCGAACGCGTAAATAACGAGCTGGAGAGAAACAATATTGTAATTGTGGCGGGTTTTCAGGGTGTAAATCGATTTGGGGATATAACGACTTTGGGCAGGGGCGGCTCGGATACGACCGCCGTCGCGCTTGCCGCTGTGCTTCAAGCGGATTTATGCGAGATTTATACGGATGTGGAGGGGGTTTATACCGCCGATCCTCGTGTGGTAAAAAACGCCCATAAGATAGACGTTATTAGTTACGACGAGATGTTAGACTTGGCTTCGCTCGGCGCGAAGGTGCTTGCGACTCGCTCGGTGGAAATGGCGAAGAAATATCGTGTTCAGCTTGTGGTTCGATCAAGCATGTCAAACGCGGAGGGCACTTTGGTAAAGGAGGACGTAAAAGTGGAAAGCACATATGTTAGCGGGCTGGCGATAGATAAAGACGTGGCGAGTATCTCGGTAATGGGCATTAGGAACGTCCCCGGCATGGCGTACAAAATCTTTTCTCTGCTGTCTAAAGAGAAGATTTTGGTGGATATTATTCTGCAATCCATCGGTCGGGATAAGAAAAAGGATATTTCCTTTACCATCAATATAGGTGATTTACCTAAAGCAATGGAATTATTGAAAAACAACCAAGATAACCTGGGTTTTGAGGACGTGACCTACGACGATAAAATAGCCAAGATAAGCGTTGTCGGCGCGGGTATGGCTACACATTCGGGTGTGGCTTCCATGCTGTTTGAGGCTTTATACAGCGCGCGAATAAATATTATGATGATTTCAACCTCTGAGATCAAGATTTCCGTTCTTATAGATGAAAGAGACACTGACGCGGCGGCAAATTATGTGCATGAGAAATTCTTTGCCGTACCCGCCAGATAGGGGGCTAACAATTGAACTCGGTTAAAGTCGCGATAGTCGGCGCGACCGGAATGGTCGGCCGAAATTTTTTGAAGATACTAAGTGAACGTGATTTCCCTATAAGCCAGTTGTATTTATTCGCTTCGGCTCGTTCCGCGGGCTCTGCACTGGAGTATAGGGGAAAAGAATATATTGTGGAAGAATTAAAAGAAGATTCCTTTGACAGGGGAATAGATATCGCTTTATTTTCGGCGGGCGGCGGTACATCTAAAAAATTCGCGCCTTTTGCGGCGGCTAAAAACTGCGTTGTAATAGATAATAGCTCCGCTTGGCGCATGGACGATAATGTGCCGTTGGTAGTCCCCGAAGTAAATCCTCAAGAGATAAAGAAGCACAAGGGAATTATCGCCAATCCAAATTGTTCTACCATTCAGGCGGTAGTCGCCCTGTACCCTCTTCATAAAGCATATGGAATAAAACGAATCGTATATTCGACGTATCAGGCGGTATCCGGAGCGGGCATGAGCGGCGTCTGCGATTTGGAAAATACTTTAAACGGCAAAGAGCCAACTAAATTCCCCAAAATTATTGCCGGCAACTGCATTCCGCATATAGATGTTTTTTTAGAGAATGGATACACTAAAGAAGAAGAAAAAATGATAAACGAAACGCGAAAGATTATGAACGCCCCGAATATAAAAATTACAGCTACTTGTGTTCGGGTGCCGGTATACGTAGGTCACAGTGAATCGATTAATATAGAATTTTTGAATCCATTTGAATTGAATAAGGTGCGGGATATACTCTCTCGCGCGCCGGGCGTAATAGTGGCAGACGACCCAAAACAGAACGTTTACCCCTGCCCTATCGACGCCGCGGGCACGGACGAGGTATATGTCGGGCGCGTTCGTCGAGATGAAAGTATCCCAAACGGGCTTAACCTTTGGGTAGTTGCGGATAACGCGCGTAAAGGCGCGGCTTCAAACGCCGTACAGATAGCGGAGTTGTTATGAGCGAGAATCTTACATTGCTTACGGATTTATACGAGTTGACTATGATGCAGGGTTTTCTGCGAGAAGGTATGGGGGATCACACTGCGGTCTTTGACTTATTCTATCGCGAAAACCCTTCAGGCAATGGGTTCGCGATAGCCGCTGGTCTTGAACGGGCATTGGAGTATATTAACAATCTGCGATTCGACAGCGAGGATATTAAATATCTGACCGAGTTGAATTTATTCGACGTGGAGTTTTTGAATACTCTTAATAACCTAAGATTTACCGGTGATGTTTACGCGGTTCCGGAGGGCACGGTTGTATTCCCGCAGGAACCGTTACTTAAAATAAAAGCGCCTATTTTTCAAGCTCAATTATTGGAAACGGCGCTTTTGACTATAATTAACCATCAGACTTTGATTGCCACAAAGGCGGCGCGGGTTTGCAGCGCCGCCCAAGGCTCGGCGGTATTGGAATTCGGACAGCGCAGGGCGCAGGGTCCGGACGCGGGTTTGTATGGGGCAAGAGCCGCCGTTGTCGGGGGCTGTGCCGCAAGCAGTAATGTGTTGGCCGGGAAGAAATTTAACATACCGATACGAGGTACGCACGCCCATAGTTGGGTTATGAGTTTTGAGGAAGAACTGACGGCGTTTAGAGCATACGCGAATTGCTTTCCGGATAGATGTGTTTTGCTGGTGGATACATACGACACTCTAAGATCGGGAGTACCAAACGCCATAAAGGTTTTCTCCGAACTGAAAGAACAAGGAGAATTGTCAGCGGGTTATGGAATTCGCCTGGACAGCGGAGATTTGGCTTATATGTCTAAACGCGCCCGGCTAATGTTGGACGAAGCCGGATTTAAAGACGCTTTGATCACGGCTTCCGGCGATTTGGATGAATACTTGATTTCTCAATTAAAACTTCAGGACGCAAAGATAGACACTTGGGGCGTTGGGACGAATCTTATAACCTCGCGAGATTGCCCTTCGCTGGGCGGGGTTTATAAATTGGTCTGCGAGTACGATCCGGACGGCGTTTCGATACCTAAGATAAAGCTTTCCGAAAACCTTGACAAAGTTACGAATCCCGGAGATAAAAAGATTATTCGTTTGTATGATGTGCGGACAAATAAGTTTAAGGCGGACTTAATTACTTTAGTGGACGAAATTGTTGACCCATCAAAGGATTTGACTATTTTTGATCCGCGTGCCACTTGGAAACGGCTGACTTTGGAGGCCGGCACATTCAAGACGCGTGAATTATTAATTCCTGTAATTGTTAACGGAAAACAAATTTATACACCACCACACATTTCTCAAATTAGCGAGTATCGTGAAACGGAACTTAATTCGCTTTGGGATGAATACAAGCGCCTGGTAAACCCTCAAATCGCTTTCGTGGATTTGTCGCAGAAGCTGTATGACTTGAAACAAGAAATGATTTCGGCTGTAAGGCGAAAGAATTCCGTATAACGCGCCTCCCAGGCGGCAAAATGCAAAATCCCATAACTATACCCGCGAGCGAAATCATTTGCCATCCATACGGTCTTTTTAGCACAATACTGCATCAGACGTCTACTTGCGTACCTTGTGGGTACGCGGCGCGGCCATCTTCTTTGTCTTGCGCTAAAAATTCTCGTATGTCATTGGCATAGGGTTATGTCCATTTATTGTAAATGTCGCGTAAACGATTTTTATTATAAACAATATAATTTATTAAAATATTTAAGATTATTTATATATTTTAATTGATTATTTAACCTAAATGCTAACAATAGAGGAACTATGAGCTTTAATTTTTAATTTTCAAGACGCTGTTGAATTTTTTATAATGAAAAATTCAGCTAATAGGAGAGAGAATGGAAACGCCACAAGTATCATTATTTGAAAATGATAATAATTTAGATATGCCTCTCGCCAATCGATTACGACCCCAGACTCTATCGGATTACGCTGGGCAAGAACATTTACTTGGCAAGGGGAAGATCCTGCGCAGTCTTATAGAACAGGACCGGATATGTTCCATGATCTTCTGGGGGCCGCCGGGCGTCGGGAAAACAACACTGGCTAGAATCATAGCCGATCAAACTCATGCGGAATTTATTAATTTCAGCGCTGCCGCCAGCGGCATTAAAGAGATAAAAGAAGTTATGGGCACCGCCGAACGCGCTCGAACTCTCGGAACCAGAACTATCATTTTTGTCGATGAGATCCACCGATTCAATAAGGCGCAGCAAGACGCCTTTTTACCATATGTAGAAAAGGGCAGCATCACCCTTATTGGCGCAACAACAGAAAATCCCAGCTTTGAAGTAACCGCCGCGCTGTTGTCCAGATGTAAGGTGTTTGTGCTAAATCCACTATCCATAGAAGATTTAATGTTTGTCGGCAGCCGAGCTTTAGAAGTTGGCTTTGGTATAGAATATTTTTTGGACGATAAATTACTTCGCGTTGTGGCGGAATTTGCTAACGGCGACGCGCGGACTCTGCTTAACGTGATTGAAATGGCTGTGAATAACAGTATAAACGACCACATAACCGAAGAACTTATCACGCAATGTGTAAACAGAAAACTTCTTCTGTACGACAAGCACGGGGAAGAACACTATAACATAATCTCCGCGCTGCATAAATCCATGCGAAACAGCGATCCGCAAGCGGCGATTTATTGGCTGGCGCGAATGTTAGAAGGCGGAGAAGATCCTCTTTATATCGCGCGTCGAATTGTGCGATTCGCCAGCGAGGACATCGGTATTGCGGATAGCCGCGCATTAGAGGTATGTGTGGCGGCATACCAAGCCTGTCATTTCCTGGGAATGCCCGAATGCAACGTACATCTGACCCATGCCGTGGTTTACTGTTCCCTCGCCCCAAAATCAAACAGTCTGTATATGGCTTATAAAGCCGCCAGCTCGGACGCTTTGGAAACATTGGCGGAACCCGTACCCTTGGTAATCCGAAACGCTCCGACGACATTAATGAAGGATTTAAACTATGGCAAAAGCTATAAATACGCCCACGATTACGATGAAAAGCTGACGGATATGCAATGTCTGCCGGACAAACTCGCGAGTCGCGTGTATTATCACCCTACTACGCAAGGCTCCGAAGCACGCGCAAAGGATCGCTTAGAGTCCATCGATCAATGGAAAAGAGAGCGGAGAACTAATAGCGAAGAATAGTATAATGGAAGCAGAATTGCCGCCCTCAAGTTCATGGATAGTTACTACTCAGCCATGGCGCGTTAACAGTACAACTTCCTCGGATAAGTGGCGGAGAATCAATCGATACCAGTTTGCCAAAATTTACAGTACCTGGAACTTTGCCACTCTTATACTAATTGCCGTGTTCACCGCCGCTTAC
>JAISRJ010000071.1 GCA_031273705.1 Clostridiales bacterium | reverse complement strand
AGTAGAAACCGTTTTTCAATGGCCCACTAATGCCTACGTCTCCCCTCAACAAGCCATACGAATTAGTATTAAAGGCGGCAGATCCCCTGTATTTGTCCGTCCCCCGATTCGTAAAGGTACTTACCGACACCCCGACGTCACTGGCAAGCAGCGCTGTCTCTGATACATTTAACACGGAGAACTTCGCTATGCCGGCATCTTGTCGCCACAATGCCGTAGGTGATTGCCCCATGTAGTCATACGTTACCGGTAACCCATTTTCCAGAATAGTTGTTCCTCCTACGCTTGCAGGTAAACCGATATTGACGGCCCGCGGACCGTTGTCGGAGGAAGCGTTTAGCATTACGTTGGCCGTTTCCCCGGCCTTGGGGGTAGTCGTTTTCGTCGTGTCGACGGCAGACTGAGTTTGGGCGGCGACATGCTGTCCGATGGCGTTCCATGTTCCGGCTGTCACTACAAGGGCCATAAATGAGGCCCGAGTAAAAAAATTCATTTTCATTCGATTTAAGTTTTAAAATTTACAAATTAATTGTTTCCGTACTTTTCCGTACGTTTATCTTTTATTATTCCATTCCAATTGAGACCAAAAGCAAAATCGTAGTAGTTGCCCTCCGTATCTTTATGACATTCCATATCAAAGGCTTTGTCTTCATACTGTTTCTCGACAACTTCCATATTTGCGGGCATTTGCAAGGGCAAGAGACCGGAAGGTTCATACTTTCCGGAAATAATATCCAAGATCGATTGGGCCGAACTCCCAAAGCGGGCAAGGATAGCATCCATCTCTTTCTCAAATTCACTAAAGATCATAGGATTGTTCAAGTCTACGACAGCAACGACCGGCTTATCGCCCATCATACTGCGCGTTTTTAGTAAGACATCCAAGTCGGCGGCATTCTCCGTCCGGGTGGATTTATCCTTATACGAACGGTTCATAATCATAGGATCTGTCACCGGATCACCGGCGGCTATGCTTTGCTCACGAGCCGTTGTGGCGGTATAAGGATTGTATTGCAGAGAGATCGGCACGTATCCGTTACGGCCTGCCCGCCGGTCATCCTGTGAATATCCACCGTTTTCGCTTTGAGGACTCGACACGAAAACGATCGCGAAATCTGCTTGGGCAGGATCCGTCGCCAGCTCATAGTAGCGCTGCACGAGCGCTGTGTCTAACGGATATTCCAACCTTGGCGCCGTCCATTGGTTCCACCAATTTTTACTGGCCTGGCGATAAATCTCCGGGATGAACACTTTCCGCCTTTCGCGGATGGGCAATGTATGTTGTTTATTCTTTAGTAAAACGGTTGATTTCAATTGCGCTTCGTATCCGGCGCTTACGAAAGCGGGATTCCCAACGATCCGGGCGCTTTCTTGGGAATCTAAATAGGGATTCTCAAACAATCCCAAGCGAAAGATGTTTTTCAGCAAGCGGACAGCCGAGGCTTCAAAGCGTTTCCTCATATACGGCTCGCCGTATTCCTTCACACCCATTTGGTAGGCTTCCAAGACCGGCACTTTATCATTATTTCCGCCGAATTGATCAGCCCCCGCTTTGATTACCTGGTAATGCCGTTCGGCGACAGACAATGTTTCCGTCCCCCAAGGTTTACCGGCAAAGGAGCCAACACTTTCACCTTCGTTACTTGTAATAAGCCAATCGGTACAGATTACTCCCTCATATCCGTAAGTCTTGCGCAATAAGTCGCTAAGCATATACGAACTGAATCCGTTTCCCACATTCGTCCCGTCGGTCGCTTGATTATGGGAAATGGTATAATAAGGCATCACAGCGGAAGCCTCCTGCGTTTTACCTTCCAAGCGGAAAGCGCCTTGAGTAAACGGTTTCAGGTGTTCTTCAAAATTCTCCGAAGGATATACGGCATATTTGCCATAAGCCCAATGCGCATCGCGTCCACCTTCACCTGATCCGCCACCCGGCCAATGTTTTACCATGGCATTTACACTTTTATAGCCCCAGCCGTCTTTGATTTCATCCTTACCTTCCGAGCTTTGGAAACCGTCTACGTAAGCACGCGCCAGATCTGTCGTTAGACGGGTGCTTTCGCCGAAAGTCATACTTAGGCGAAACCAGCGCGGGTCGGTCGCCAAATCAATCTGAGGCGAGAGCGCCGTTGTTATGCCTAAGGCGCGGTATTCAGCCGAAGCTATTTCACCAAACTGCCTGACTACGGCCGGATCGAATGAGGCAGCCAGCCCTGTTTCGCGAGGCCAAAGCGAAAGGCTTCCTCCCGAACCGGCATTGAACTCTGTATCACCCGTTGCCGCGTGGCGTGGATCGGAACTGGTATTCCCCGGAATGCCCCAATCGAGACTTTCCAAAAAAGCCTGCATTTCATTATTCCATTTCGCAGCCGTTTCCGGGTTTTGTACATTCGTTATAAGGAAATGCCTGAGCTTATCCTCCCTCATGAATTGTTTCTGCTGGTCGGTTAGTTCCCAAGCCTTGGCATCGCTATCAGAAAAAGATTTTCCTTTATAGCTTCCTGCTCCGAAGCCACTCTCCTGTGCAGGGATGGACTGATGCACGCTGTAAAGCATCAATCCGGCAATCTGTTCGACCGTCATCCTGGCGGCGAGATCGGCTGCTCTTTTCTCTGTGGATAGTCGCCAATCTTCGTAGGCGTCGAGCTGTCCGTTTTTATTTAGATCCTTAAATTGTAGTCCGTCTACCGTTAATAGTTTGACGCCCGATGAAGGCGAGTAAGCGATCGTCGCTCCTCCTTTGTTTTCTATCCGTACATAGACTGTCTCTTGAGAATATCCCACTAAGGGAATCCAGGCTGTGAAAGCCCAAAATAGTGTCTTCTTCATTACTTGTTGCAGTGTTTCCATTGATACTTAAAAATATTTATGCGTTATTATGACGCAAAGATAGAGAACAAATCATGCGTGAAACTATTCCATGCGTTAAAATAACGCATTTATGTTTTCAAACATATAAACCACAAAAATTTGGCCAACAAACTAAGTGCTCTCTATATATATAACAAAATAAAGAGGTAAAATGTTCACGGTTTGGCATATTATTTTTTCAGAAATTTTTAATTCATTAAAATTCAGGACTTTTCACCAAGACGGAAAGCTTCCAAAAAAAAATCTTTATCCTTTTCACCAAAGCGGAAAAGAGTGTGGAATTTTTCCCCAAGCTTTTCACCGGTCGGAAAATCGCCAAATTTTTTGCGCGAGGCATTTCACCGACCGGAAAACCTCCAAATCGTTTGACCCACCCATTTCACCGACCGGAAAACCTCCAAATCGCTTGAACCGCGACTTTCCACCGACCGGAAAACCTCCAAATCGCTTGAACCATGACTTTCCACCGACCGGAAAACTTCCAAATCACTTGACCCACCCATTTCACCGACCGGAAAACCTCCAAATTGCTTAACCCACGACTTTCCACCGACCGGAAAACCTCCAAATCGCTTGACCATAGCATTTCACCGACCGGAAAAGCTCGTAATCAATTTTCTCTATCACTTTCACCTAAGTGAAAGTAGAAAAATACATACCTTTGCCGCATATCTTTTGAGCTAATTATACAAATACACCATGACAGAGAGTATACATAGTTTTTATAAAGCAGAAAATACGCATCCGGGCTTTTCCGTAGATTGTGTTATCCTAAGTTTCCATGAGGGGAAGCTCAAAATTTTACTCAATACGTTCTATCTACGCGAGTATTGGTCGCTGCCGGGAGGATTTATGTTGAACGAAGAAGATGCAGACCAAGCCGCCTACCGGATTTTAAAATCGCGTACCGGCCTGTCCGATCTCTTCTTGAGGCAATTCTACCTCTTCAGCAATCCCAAACGTACCATATTGGAACAAAACCAACGCTATATCACCCAAAACCAACTGGATGAAGAAAACAGCCAATGGCTACTCAGACGCTTCGTCACCTTAGGTTATTATGCAGCCGTCAGATACGAGGAGGTCAAACTCCCCCAGATAGAAGGTGAACGCGCCCAATGGTACGAAATCGACAACTTGCCCGAACTATACTCCGACCACCGGTACATCATCCACAAATCCTTAGAGCTTATACGCAATATGCTACCGGTCTACCCCATAGCCTACAACCTCCTTCCTGAAAAATTTACTATGTCCGAATTAAGAAAAGTCTACGAATCCTTCTCAGGCAAAACCCTCGACCGCCGTAATTTCCAACGCAAAATCCTAAGCGAGGGCAGCGTCATCCAGCTAAAAGAAACCAAAAGCGACAAAGCCTATAACGCTCCCATCCTATACACCTTCAACCTCAACAAAAAAGATATCTTCGACATATAAGCCATAATATAATATACGTACCCCTTCCCCAGATACGGGAAGATAGCAAAATGAAAACGAAATAAATAAAAATAAATCATCTTGCATATTATTTCCAAAAATAGCAGTCTATTTGATTTGTTTATTCCTATATTTGTAGCATATCTAAAAGCCACAAATGTGATATTGCGATACGATCTTGCTACATCACACTCTATTAATGACACTAAACTATAAACAATATGAATAGATGCTTATATTTGCTGCTTATTGCCGCCAGCTCGGCTTGCTCAAATTCCCCAACGGAGAAATACCAGGGCACACGCGACAAGGTGATCCACGTCAGGGATAGAGTGGAAGAGATCAAAATAGAGGATCCTCTTATAGGTTCATACGCGCTACTCCACGTAATGGATGAATATCTATTTATTCATGACGTCAGCCCTTTCGATAGATATATCCACCTGTTTGATAAAAACAACTTTGAGTATATTTGCAGTACCGCAGAGCGAGGGCAAGGCCCTGATCAAATAACTAATATGGGGAACATTACAATAGATGAAGCTAAGCGCAGGTTTTATGTCTCCGACCACGGCAAACAAAAGATATTTTCGTACGATTTGGATAGTGTATTAACTCATGTTTCTTATAAACCGGGGGTAAAAATGGAAATAGATGAATTCCTGTTCCCTGATTATTTCCAGATTGTCAATGACTCCATTTCCATCTGTAGAATCATACATCGCACAGGATCGGGTAACTATAAGCCAACAGTGGGGAAAGTGAATATGAATACAGGCGAGATTGAGTTGATGAAATATGAGCATCCTAAGATTACAGGCAGGAAACGGATCTATGTGGTCGCCTCTATAGAACACGGGATCTATGTAGAGTATTATCATAATCACGATTTGATGACGATTTGCACGCTGGAGGGTGATCTAATCTGCAATGTATATGGCCCTGATTGGAACGACGGTAGTGAGAAGGCGGGGGATTATTATTATACTTATTATGGCCGCTCGATATTTTGCGGCGATAAGATTTATGCGGCATATTTAGGAGAAAGATCTATTACTGAAGAAGGGCAATCCAATTTGGCTACTAAGATTCTTGTTTTTGATCTACAAGGCAATTATATTCAAACCTTAGAAACGGGGCTGCATATCAGTAATTTTTGTTACGACAAAGGAAACAACCGCCTCCTGCTAAGCCTGAACGATGAGATACAGTTTGCTTATTTGCCGCTTGATGGGCTTAAATAATATAATACAATACGAGATATGAATAGAATTTTATACTTCCTGTTTATTGTCGGCTGTTGCAGTTGTACAGGTTCCAACGAAACAGAAAAATACCAGGGCACCCGCGACAAGGTGATCCACGTCAGGGATAAAGTGGAAGAAATTAAAATAGAGGATCCTCTTATAGGTTCATACGCCTTAGTACATGTAATGGATGAGTATCTCTTTATTCGCGACGTCAGACCTTTCGATAAATATATCCATCTATTTGATAAAAACAATTTTGGGTATATAAGTAGTATGGCAAAGCGAGGGCAAGGTCCCGAGGAAATAACCAATATGGGGAGCATTAATATAGACGAAGCCAAGCGTAAGTTTTATGTCACCGACCATGGCAAACAAAAAGTACTTTCGTATGACTTGGATAGCGTATTAACCTATGCTTCCTCTTATACGCCAAGGGTAAAAATGGGAATAGATGAATTCCTGTTTCCTGATTATTATCAAATACTCAATGACTCCATTTCCATCTGTAGAATTATACAACCCATAGGATCAAATAACTTTAAGCCAACGGTAGGGAAAATGAATATGAATACGGGTGAGATTGAGTTGATGAAATATGAGCATCCTAAGATTATTGGCAGGAAGCGGATCAGTGTGGTCGCCTCCATAGAGCACGGAATCTACGTGGAGTATTATCATAATCACGACTTGATGACGATTTGTAATCTGGATGGTGATCTGATCTGTAATATCTATGGCCCTGATTGGATCGACGGTAGTGAAAGGGAGGGAGTTTATTATTCTTATTATGGCGGCATGATATTTTGTGGCGATAAGATTTATGCGGCATATTCAGGAGAAAGATCTATTACAGAAAAAGGGCAAGCCAGTTGGCCAACTAAGCTTCTTGTTTTTGATCTACAAGGCAATTATATTCAAACCTTAGAAACGGGGCTGCACATCAGTAATTTTTGTTACGACAAGGAAAACAACCGAATCATTCTAAGCCTGAACGATGATATACAGTTTGGCTATTTGCCGCTCGATGGGTTCTAAATAATATAATACAATACAAGATATGAATAGAATTTTATACTCACTGTTTATTGTCGGCTGTTGCAGTTGTACAGGTTCCAACGAAACGGAGAAATATCAGGGTACGCGCAAGAATATCATCCAAGTCAGGGATAAAGTGGAAGAAATTAAAATAGAGGAACCTCTTATAAATTCCTTCAACAGGCTGTACTTAATGGATGATTATTTAATTATTCAAGACCTGAGAGGTTTGGATAAACTTATCCATCTGTTTGATAAAAATAATTTTGCATATATAGGCAGTATAGCAGAGCGAGGGCAAGGCCCCAATGAAATAACCAATATGGGACTCATTACGATAGACGAAGCTCAGCGCAGTTTTTATGTAGCCGATCATGGCAAACAAAAGATATTTTCGTACGACTTGGATAGTGTAGTAAGCCATGCTTCCTCTTATACGCCAGAAGTAAAAATGGAAATGGATGAAGCCCTGTTTCCCGATTACTACCAAATTGTCAATGACTCCATTTCCATCTGTAGAATCATACAACTCATAGGAACAAACGACTTTAAGCCAAGGGTGGGGAAAGTAAATATGATTACAGGCGAGATTACGTTTATGAAGTATGAGCATCCTAAGATTACGGACAGAAAACGGAGCGGTGTTGTCGCCTCTATAGAGCACGGAATCTATGTGGAATATTATAGTGAACACGACTTGATGACAATTTGTAATTTGAATGGCGATCTGATCTGCGATGTATATGGTCCCGACTGGGACATTACCAGGGGGCCTAATGATTATTATAAAAAAGTGATATTTTGCGGCGATAAGATTTATGCGAAATACTTAGGAGAAAAAGGGGGTATTACCAAAGAAGGGCGATCCAAATTGGCTACTAAGATTCTTGTTTTTGATCTGCAAGGCAATTATATCCAAACCTTGGAAACGGGGTTGCATATCAACGATTTTTGTTACGACAAGGAAAACAACCGAATCATTCTAAGCCTGAATGATGAGATTCAGTTTGGCTATTTATATATATGAAAAAATGAGGCGCTATAAGGTTTTGTGTGGGTACAGGTGCCGCTCTTATCCTGACAGCTATGCTTTAGGGGATTAGAGGTGGGCAGAATTAGGCAAACCAGGAATGTTAACA
>JAISRJ010000059.1 GCA_031273705.1 Clostridiales bacterium | reverse complement strand
GGAGATAACGTGCTGAATGTATACGAAATGTCACGGGGCGACTTAAAGATTTGGCGGGACGCGAACAGCAACCGGATTACCGATCCCGGTGAACTGATTTCGCTTTGGAAATTAAACGTCGCGGAAATTTCTCTGGAACATGAGGTTACGAACGACGTAGACGAAAACGGAAACTTTCACACATTACAGGGTTCATACACTAAATCGGACGGCAGTGTCCATGACCTGACAGACGTCTTTTTCGTATCGGAATAACGCTCAAACTAAAACGGCGAATACCGCCGTTTTAGTTTGCTCAATTTAAAATCGCGCCTTATCCCCGGCGCTAAAGCGCGTGCCTTTACGGCGAGGTTGGTAAAACTCTTTCTTTGTGTACAAGAAAGAGTTTTTTTATTATCCATGAATTTTGCTGGCGTTTTTGCTGATACTAAGCATAATAGGCATGTGCTGGAGTGATTGACAGATGAAGAAAGTTACTAAGAGCTTATTATATGCTTGTGTTCTCTGCTTACTAACGAATGTGTTGGCCTTTGCGGATACGGACGAGTATATTTTTTCTGGCACCCCCGCGAATACATATGTGGGGCGAACAGAGGCCCCAGACTTGATCTATAATTTGGACTTTGAGGATGTACCGGACGATTTTTGGGCAAAAGACGCAATTGTACGCATGGGCGCGCTTAATATTATAAAAAGCTATAGTCGAAACTTTTTTCCTAACAGTTTTATATCTAATGAAGTACTGGTCGCCTTTATACTGCGAGCTATCGGTATGGAGCAAATAGCGCACGAAAGGGCGTTGGCACTGCGCGCCGGGCTTCCGGATATGCCCACTACCGAATTATGGTCGCTGGGTTATTTGAATCAAGCGATGGAAATGGGGCTTTTAACACAACTGCAATTCGCGGAATCTATGATCTACGATCAAACTACGTTGGATCCCGCGACGAATTTTGTTCGTGGCGCGCCTGTTACCCGCGAAGCGGCGTCCGACTTGATATTGCGCGGCTTACAAATTGTTAATTCGGCCGTGTTTGAATTAGAAAGAACCGAACAGAGTATATATAAATATTCGGATTGGAGCGAAATAGAGCCGCAATATGTTCACGCGGTCGAAATAATGAGTGAAGCGAACATTATGTCCGGCGGTGAAGATGGGCTGTTTAGACCAAAATCCTATTTGACTCGCGCGGAGATCGCTCAAATATTAAAGAATATCGACAGTTTGTATTATCCGTTAATCGGTGTGGAAAAGAAATTTGGCACGGTCGGCGCGATAAGGGACGCGCAGGATACGACGACAGGTGTCGCGGGACTTAACAGAGATGTTTATGTCAGAAATTCGACCGGTTTAGTAGATGTTCTGCGCTATACAATCTCTCAATCCAGCTCGCCTCAGTCAGGTAAAAGGGACGCCGTTACCTTGCGAAAGGGTAAAGTCGCAGGGCTGGCAGATTTGAGGGAAGGCGACGAAATTGAATACCTTGTAGTCACACAGTCGTATGCGTTGCTCTATGTTCAAGTTACGGACAATTTGAATATAAAGACTGTGCGCGGCAAGTTAGAACGTTTGGACATGACGACCGGCAAGATAACAATTACAGACGTATTGAGTAAAACATACTCCTATACTATGGCGACGTACCTTTATGGCGTCGAAGATTATGATCAATATGTGATTGTTTCAAAAAAGCATCGAAATCCAACACAATTACCGTTCGGAACTAAAATAGAATTAAGATTAAAGAACGATATTGTAGATGAGATTGATTTTATCGGCGAGGATATACTTATTGATGAATACAGCGGCGTTGTGCTGGAAAATAATCCTTTATTGGGTTATATGAAAGTGCTGGATTCAAATGGAACCGCCAGTATTTTACGGTATTATTATGGAAATGTGAAAGTTGAGCGCAAAGAATATTACGATAACACAGATGAAGTGGGATTTATTGATTCTTTATTCAAAAATTACAAACATGACCCCGCCGATTCTAATATTAATGAGATTAAACCGGGCGATATTATTACTTATCAAACAGACGAGTCTGGACATTTGAGTCAAGTATACGCCTATCGAGAGCTATGCGCCAGGTTTGGAAAGATCCTGAATTTAAAAAGACATGAGAACACCGCTGATTTGTTATTGGAGTATGAAGATGGTGAAGTGGTATTGCATACTATTTCGGATGGAGTGTATGTGTCTAAGGCGCTTAGACCGATTAGCCTGGCGGATATACAGCCCGGAGATTGGGTGAAACTGCTGGTAAATTCCGTTTATCTGCGGCCCGGCGGGCAACTTGAAAGTGTTCTGGAAATGGTTATAGACTCTAAAGGGGCGCTGATAGACAATATTGTGACCGGCCAATTCAGCGGAGTGGACACGGTTCAACGCCAGATTATTTTACAAAATGTCAAAACTTTGGGCGGCGGTTTTGCCAGCAATCAGAATATGGATAACAGGCAAATACTTCGTTTAAACCTTGCGGAAACCGACACGGAGTATTATTATGGTAATGAAAAAATTTCTTTGGATTATGCTTTGGCGCGGTTGAAAAATTTTCAGGTGTACGCGGCTTTGGAAAATGTATATGCCGGGATTAAAGTGCGTAAAATGACTTTCCGAGACGGCAGGGACCAATTGCTAAACCCGGATGTAGTGCTGGGTTCCGAGGGTATGAAATTTTATATGTCCGGTAACAGCCGAATGATTAATACGGACGATGGGACTATAGTCCGTAGGTTTGGCAGATTAACCGGCGTTCAAGATATTGCGCCGCGGGTTTTCGCTACCGTTAATCTTAATGGCGAAGATACAGCCGCCGTTGTGGATATTACTCATAAACCGGATTCGTCGGGCGTAATTATCGCGCGGGGCCGTGTGTTATCCGTCAATGATGGAAAGTCTTTTAAGGTAGAGTCTATGGCTATGCTGTATGACGGAGAGTGGAGTTATTCTCCTGTGGAAAGAATTTTTTCCATAGACAATGAAACCCTGTTTATTGATGAAAACGGCGTACACGCAAGCTATACATTTCGCGGATATACATCGAATTCCGTCGTCGGCAAGGTCTTTAATATTGTAATTGACGGAAGCAGAGCGGCCAGGGTGATTGATGCCCCATACTCGACCGGTAATATTCGTGGAATTGTTTATCAAAAAGCGGATAATGTTGTATCAATAAGAGATGTTTCGCGCTATGACGATAATTCCGGTATCTGGAAGAAACTAAACGAAGCAAACGCGATGGATGTTGCGATTCGGCCTAATACGATTGCGGTAAAAAATAATGGATTGATTGATGCCGAAGCGATAGTAATTGGTGATGAAATACGTGTTTTAACTAACGCGGAGAATGCGGCGGCGACCGCGGGGATAGACGGATATATAATTTCCGTTGAAAATTTTGTGCCATGATGTACAATCGATTACTTTTAGCGGCTTCACAAAAGGTTTCACAAAATAAGCGAGCCGTTTATTTTGTGAAATCGCTATAGCCTTAATGCCTTCTTGGAGGGGTGGCCGGTTGTTTTGGGGGTGAGATTAGGCGGTGATTTAATTGAAAACTATGAGAGCTTTTTTCAGGTCTTTTTTACTAATGATAATTTTTGCTTTAGTTTTACCTTATACAATCTACGCGCTCCCAGGGGATATGGGCTTTTTTGGGGGGGTGACCGAGGGGCGGCGCTTGCCGAAAACAATGGAAGCTTTGCTTACGGGCGACGCCAGAAACGAAGATGATCTAAATCTTGCAAGGGTATTATTGTATAAAGAAATTATCTTTTTAACCGGAAAACCGATCGAATTTACAGGGCTGATAGAGGTTGGCGGCACGAATGGAGTTACCCCTAACACTACCAGTGGTCAATATTCTCTGCAATTAACGGTTTATCCGTCCACATCCTCCGGAGATATCGCCATTAACCGAACAGCGGTATTTAATATCAGATATCGGGTGGAGGGCAATCAGTTAATAAAGGACTACACCTTGCAGGATTGGAACGAAAGAATAACCATTGCGGACTTGGAATACACATTGGATACAGAGCAATCAGCTTTTGATATTAGCATAATCGAGCATAATGCCCCGAGTATCACTTATTATCGTGGGGATGTATCCTCGCGCGCGGTTTTTATGTCGAATACAAATGAAATGTTAATTCAGGATTCAGCAGATTCCTTTTACGGTTACAATTGCGCTTGGTCCGCTATAGAAACCCATCGAATGGACTCGACAATAACCGCGAATAATTGGCAGACACAATTTCAAATTCGCCCAAGTGTTTCTATCAATAAAGCTTTACAATATAAGGATAACGAGCCGGATGTGATCGGATTTGAGGGCAATTATAAAGAAGTATTGCACCGAGACGCGGGTTTAAAATACGATATACTGCAAGTTCCGCTGATTTATCCCGACCAGCCCAGAACAGGCGAAACTTCGTTTAATTTGCGCAATACCTTCGAGCAGTTAATAGCGCCTGACCTGGTTTATTTGAGAGGTCATCCGGCATTTGAGGATATAGCCAAGTTGTTTAGTATGCAGATTTTGGATGGAGACCCCAAACTTTATCAACCGGACCAGGCTATCACCCGAGCGCAATTTATAACCGCTCTGACAAAGGCTATAAAATTGCCTGTTCAGACAGTAGCGTCGGAAACACGCGGGCGGCGTGCGCAAACTCCTCCGATTATTTTTCCGGATGTTTTACCCAGCAGACCGGACTATCCTTATATCATGTCCGCGTATAGGAACGGGGTCGCTTTTGGAAGGGACTTTGGAACATTTTACGCGGATGCGCCTTTGCAGCGGCAAGAAGCCTTTACCGTACTGGTTCGTTCATTGGGGCTGACCAATTTGGGGCTGCCCGACAGCAGAATTTTTACTGATGATGAAAAAATTGCTTGGTGGGCGCGAACAGATCTGGCTGCCGGTGTACGTTTGGGTTTAATAAAGCCGGACGGTGAGGGCCAAATAAAACCCGGTGAATATCTCTCCAAGGCGGAAGCCGCCTCTCTGTTAAGAAACTTTGTGGACTATCTGCGTTTTGGTATCAAAACCGACTACGCCGAGCACTTAGTAAATTATGTAACTTGAGGAGTTATAGAGAAGGAGTTTTCTATATGAAGAAGTTTTTAACATTATTCTTGGTCGTGATTTTATTATGGCTGCCTAATCCCGTTCTTGCGGCGGACGAGAGCGACGAATCTCAAAAGACGCGCATAGCGGGCGCTTTGCTTACGGATGTTATGGATCTGGTGCTGGCGCGTTACGCGGGTGAAGAGAAGCTAAGTCCGGAGCTATTGTATGAGGCGGCTTTGCGAGGATTGATGGGCGAGCTGGATATATACAGCGAATATTTGAACCCCAAGCAATTGCATACTCTAACGCAGGGTTTTTCGGGCAGTATGTATGGTATCGGCGTCACCTTGCAGATGGAAAACGATATGCCCGCCATTAACCACGTGTTGGCCGAAAGCCCCGCCCTAAAAGCCGATGTGCGTAAAGGAGATTTGTTAATAAAAGTAAACGGCGCGAACGTAAGCGGTTTAGACTTGGAAGAAATTTTGGATCTTATATCCGATAAAGACGTAGTGACACTTAATCTAAAGCGCGGCGATGAAGATATAGAAAAAACTATTACAAAGGCGCAAATAAAACTACAGTCGGTATATGCAATGAGCTTTGAAACGTTACTGAAATCCGCCGAGAAAAACGATAACAGCGCAATACACTATATCTATATCAGCGATTTTGGGGAAGAGACCGCCGCAGAATTTAAAAAAGTTATTACCGATCTAAGAGCCAACGGCGTTAAAGGTATAGCTATCGACTTGCGCGGAAATACCGGAGGTTATGCCGACTCCGTAATCGAGATATGCAATATGATAGTGCCCGAAGGTCCGATTATGTACACGATTAACAAGAATAATTCACGGATGCTGATAAATTCTAAATTGACTGACCGACCATTCGAAGAAATTATCGTGCTGACCGATTCTGGCACGGCATCGGCGTCGGAGGTGTTAGCTTCCGCTTTGCAGGATGCTAAGGCGGCGACCGTTGTCGGCAATACGACATACGGCAAGGGAGTAATACAATCCATATTTGAATTACCTTACGGCGGCGGTTTAAAGCTTACCACCGAGGAATACTTGCGCCGAAGCGGCGAGAAGATTAATGATATCGGGGTTATACCGGATATTTCGCTGGAAGAGTTGATTGAGGAGTACGACTCGTTGTATAATGAATCGGATTTGCCGCTGGAAAAAGCGTATGCGTTGCTGCGCGATTAAGAATTATACTCCAGAGTATAGCTGCCAATCGGCGGCTTTTCTTTTATCTACAATACTAAATTATGCGAAGGGTGGAATTATGGAACCATTTGGATTGAATGAATTAAGAGAAAAATTTCTGGCCTTTTTTGAATCTAAAGAACATTTAAGACTGAAGAGTTACTCCCTTGTACCCGGCAATGATAAAAGTCTGCTGTTGATAAACGCGGGTATGGCTCCGATGAAAACATATTTTACCGGGCAGGAAACCCCACCCGGTAAAAGAGTCGTCACCTGTCAAAAATGCGTTCGCACCGGCGATATAGAGAATGTGGGAAAGACGGCGCGTCACGGCACTTTTTTTGAAATGTTGGGAAATTTCTCTTTTGGAAATTATTTTAAAGCCGACGCCATTCCCTGGGCGTGGGAATTTATTACACAGGTAATGAAAATTCCGGAAGAAAAACTCTACGTTACAATCTATCTTGACGACGACGAAGCTTTTGATATATGGACGAAAGTAGTCGGATTAGAGCCTTCGCGGATAACACGATTCGGCAAGGAAGAAAATTTTTGGGAGCATGGATTGGGACCTTGCGGACCTTGCTCCGAGATACACTATGACAAAGGCGAAGCCTATTCCTGCGGAAAAGAGACTTGTGGAATCGGCTGTGATTGCGATAGATATCTGGAAATTTGGAATTTGGTATTTACTCAGTTCAACCGTGAGGAGGACGGCTCATATTCACCATTAAAAGCCAAAAATATAGACACGGGCATGGGTCTGGAACGGTTAGCCTGTATTATGCAGGGTGTGGATTCTATATTTGACGTCGACACTATCCGCGCGATTCGCGAAAAAGTGTGCGAAATAACCGGTAAAGCATATAATGCCAATCCTGAGAATGAGTATTCGGCAATCAATCATTCCGCAATCGATATTTCTATCCGTGTAATAACGGATCATGTCCGATCGGTAGTATTTCTGATGGCGGACGGAGTAACTCCGTCAAATGAAGGCAGAGGTTATGTGCTTCGTCGTTTGCTGCGCCGCGCCGCCAGACATGGGAAATTGCTGGGGAAAAGTAAGTTCTTGGCGGAGCTTGCGGATACTGTAATCGAAAATTCTAAATGCGCGTATCCCGAACTGGCGGAGAAGCGAAATTTTATAAACAAAATGATCGCGGTGGAAGAAGATCGTTTTAATGAGACGCTTGACCAAGGATTGGCGATTCTGCGCGGACATGTGAACCATATTAAAGAAAATAATCTGGAAAAGCACCTGCCCGGAACTATTACCTTTCAACTATACGATACTTTTGGATTTCCGCTGGACTTAATGAAAGAAATTTTGGATGAAGAAGGGATAAGAGTTTCGGAAGCCGAATTTAAGGCTGAGATGCGGAAGCAGAGCGAACGCGCGAGAATCGCCAGAGCGGAAACCACGTACATGGGTGCGGACGAGACGGCTTACCATCAACTGGATGTGAATCTGTGTACAGAATTCGTCGGTTATAAGCATATTGAAGTTAAAGACGCGAAAGTAATCGCGATTATTTGCAATGGCAAGTCAGTTGAGCTTGTATCCGCCTTTATCGAAGCCGGCTCTATCAAGACTGAACCGGGCGCGAACATGTCTATCCTGCTGGATAAAACGCCGTTTTACGCGGAATCCGGCGGGCAGAAAGGCGATCGAGGGGTAATTGTCACATCTCAAGGAACGTTTGAGGTTGTGGATACTATAAAAGTCATTGGCGGGAAGATCGCTCATATCGGAAAAGTTAAGAGCGGATTTTTGAAAATTGGAGAATCAGCGCGGGCTGTTGTAGATAAAAAACGTCGAGACGACACGAGACGCAACCATACGGCGACTCATTTGCTGCAAAAAGCGTTAAGAGATACTCTGGGCACACATGTGGAGCAGGCGGGGTCAAGCGTTTCAGATAAAGGTTTGAGGTTTGATTTTACTCACTTTAATTCTGTGACTTTTGAAGAGTTGCGCCGTGTCGAGGATATAGTAAATGAATTAATACTTGAGGAGATTCCTGTTTGTATTTCCGAAAAAACTATAGACGAGGCGCGAAAGATGGGCGCTATG
>JAISRJ010000031.1 GCA_031273705.1 Clostridiales bacterium | reverse complement strand
GGTTATCTACCACATCCCTCGAAAGCCCCGAAAGTAATATAGAGAAGATGGAAGTCAAGCGCATATTGGCCGAGGCTATCGATGAATTAAAGGAGCGTGAGAAAAAAGTTATTTTACTTTACTATTATGAAGAACTGACTTTAAAAGAAATCAGCGCGATTTTAGGCGTTACTGAGTCACGCATATCGCAGATTCACACAAAAGCTGTTTTAAGTTTGCAGACTAAATTGGGAAGATATAAAAATTTGCTCTTTCAGTAGCGGTGCTTGCCTTCGACCGCCCGATAATATCCTTGCGGGAAGTGAGACGTTTTTAGCTGAAATGGGAGCTGAAATAGGCGGTGTAAGATCTTGATGCTGGCAGATAAAATAAAGTCGTTGAATATCGAAACAAGCAATGATAAAATGGTAGCGTCGGTCGTTTTTGAAAACACGCAAGGATCAGACGGTGAACGCGTAAGCGCCGACGAAATACGTGAAATGGCCAAAAAGCAAGGCATCGTATTTGGTTTGCGGCAGGATTTGGAAAAAATTGCCGCCGAATACAAGCCCGGCGGAAAATACGTGATAGCTGAAGGCCGTCCTCCGGAGAATGGCAGCAACGGCACATTTAAATATCATTTTGATACGGACGCGAAGATTCCCCAACCAAAGATTAATGACGACGGAACGGTTGACTTCCATAATCTGGGCAGTGTGTTGGAATGCAAACAGGGGGATGTGCTGGTGACTATAATCCCACCTATATCAGGTAAGGACGGTGTGAATGTATTCGGTGAGCCGGTATATTGCAAGACCGCTTCAGATAGGGAAATTACATTACCGGTCGGTGAGAATACCGTCGTTTCCGAAGACGGTACCAGCTTGATAGCGACTGTAGACGGTCACATTAATAAGAAGCGCGGAAAGGTCAGCGTTCGGGCGTCTTTAGAAATATCCGGCGACGTATCCAGCGCAACCGGAGACGTGGTGTTCAGCGGTGAGGTTGTTATTAAAGGCAGCGTGCGTTCCGGTTTTAAAGTAAAGGCAAATAAAGGCGTGCATATTCTGGGCGTGGTCGAAGGTGCCGATGTGGAATCCGACGGTGATATTGTTATCGAGGGCGGCGCGCGCGGGGGGAATAAGGCGCGGATACTTGCGGGCGGGTCGGTTACCGCTAAATTTTTAGAGAGTTGTACGGTTAACGCCAAAGTGGATATTTCCGCTGATTCCATATTGCATTGCAGTATACACTGCGGCCGCTGTCTGAATGTAAAGGGTAAAAAAGGTATGCTGGTTGGCGGAAACATAACCGTCCGAGACGTGATAAACGCGAATTCTATCGGTTCGCCTATGTCTACTCCTACAGAAATTTCTGTCGGATATGACCCGTTGCTTGTTCACGAGTATAAAGATAAGTCAGAAGAATTCGAGACGTTAAAAAAAGAATATGACAAGGTGAACATCGCTACAGAGACACTTAACGCACAGTCAGAGCAGGGCGGGCTAGACGACACTCACAAGCAGATTTTAATTAAATTGCTTAGGACAAAAATACACCTTTCAGATAAATTGAGCCACTTAAAGAACGCGCTAAACGATTTAAGACCGATGATGGACTCCAGTCACGGTGCCATAAAGGTGAACAAAAAGCTGTACTACGGGGTTAAGATTATGATTGGCAACGCCGTTATGTATATTAAGAATGATTTGGAAAGCTGTGAATTAAAGAATATTGAGGGACAGATAAAAGTAGGATCATATTATTAAGATTAACATGGAGGTAATTATGTCGCTACGACCCATTGACGTGGTAATGCCAATACAACGCAGTATAGATGTTATAGCTGCGTCTAATAACGCCGCTAATCGTCCGGAGGTGATGCAAAGCCAATACGCTGAACACATGCAGCGCCGGGTAGATCATGACGGTAAACATGTTAGGCAGTCCAATAAATCGGAGGACAGCGAGAGTCTTAACGACAAGAAGGACAGGCGCGATCGGCGTAAAAAAGAAAAAGAAGCCAAATTAAACGCGCTTAGTTCGGCTATGAGCGGTGCTTTATTTGATATAAGGGTTTAGTTGGGGGTGTTGATATTTTTATTTATGCCGTTTTCGCCGCGATGATCGTAGGCATTGTATTGATATTAATCGCGTTTATGAGTATAATCCAATCTGGCGCCAGGATAAATGAACGCAGGCAGTCAGAAGAGTTTGCCATACGCGCGATTAACGCCTCAATGACCGAAGCGGATCAGGCAATAGACGAACTTAACAAATTAGCGAGAAATATTTTTGACGAGATAGAGGAAAAACATCAAGAACTGTTATTTTTGTACAGCATGTTGGAATCACATAAAAAGGATGATACGGTTTCTGAACATAAGGAGTCGCCCCCAAAGAAAGAGACATATAAAAATCCGAAACTGGGTAAAATACGCTCCCTGTTTGACCAAGGTATGTCAGAGGATGAAATTGCTAAAACTCTGGGTATCGGTCAGGGAGAGGTAAAGCTAATCCTCAGTTTGGGGAGAGAGCGATAATGCGTTGGAGATATTTTATATTTGGGCTGGGCGTGGGGTTGATAGTGCTGTCGGCCATTTTGTTTGCCGCTTATCAGTTGGATCAATCCGGAGGGGCGGCAATCCCCTTTATACAGGTAACGGACGATGAGATTATGGAGCGCGCCTCAAAATTGGGAATGGTGAGGCTGGGAGAGTTGCCGGAAACATCCGATCTTCCGGAGGATGAGATAATCGAATTGGCTTTAGAGCTGGGCATGGTCTTTCCGGATACATACTTGGCGTTGAATGAACCCCCGAAAGAAGAACAGCCAACCGAGGAGCTTGCCACGACAGACATGCCGCCGACTCCTGAAGCGATAACGGCCCCGGATACGACGGAGACATCTGATGCGGCCGAGAACCCGGGAGTGACAGAGACATCAGAACCGACCGCCACACCCGTACCTCCGACATCTACTCCCCAACCGACGGCGGAAGCGGTAGACGAGGGGGATTCCATACATGTATCCATTCCGCAGGGCATATCCTCATTTGAGGTATCGCGGCTACTGCATGATGTGGGTTTGGTACAGAACGCGGATTATTTTAATAGTTATATGATGGATCAAGACGTAGCCGGACGGATTCAGTTTGGCGAGTTTGATATTCCAAAGGATATTACGGCGGACGAGTTAATAAGGATAATCATTAGAGGTTAAATGGCGTGGGGCTGTATCAAAACGATTTTATAAAATCGCGCTGACGCAGCTCCATTTTATGAAAGCACAAAGACTAACGGTGCCCGTCTAAAGTGATTAGAGGTTACTGCCCAGCCGGAGTGACCTGGCACATTAACGCGCCATGGCTGAGCGGTAACTTTTCAGGCGGAGGCGTTATGACAGCTTTAATTTCTCTTTTATGGACTCGAATTCGGATTCCGACGGATCCAGACGCTCTCCAATAAACGCAACCGAATCTCCGGCTTTTCGGGGAATAATGTGCATATGAAAATGTTTTATCATTTGTCCGGCGCACTCGCCGTTGTTTTGAAGTAGATTTATACCGTCGATAGGCAGTTCCGCCTTTAGCTTCTCAGCGGTTTTTTTGGATATATCAAAAATCTTCTTTCCCAATGAGGGTTCTAAGTCAAATATATTCTCATAGTGATTCTTTGTTATTACCAGGCATTCCCCTTCGTTCTTTGGGAAACGATCTAATATAACACAAACCTCGTCGTCCTCATATAATTTACTTGACGGGGCATCGCCCGCGACAATCTTACAGAAAAGGCAATCGGACATATGCTGCTCTGCTCCTCCTGATATGTCTTAAAACAGACACATATTATATTAGTTTTTCCATTTCATCAACTAGCTCTCTGAATAATTGTAACGCCTCCCGAATCGGTTCGGGCTTAGACATATCGACTCCGGCTTTTTGCAGAATCGATATGGAATAATCACTGGAACCCGCTTTTAAGAAGTCTTTATATTTTCGCAAGTTCTCCTGGCTTTGCTTTAAACGCTTTGAAAAAGCGATTGCGGCGGAAAAACCTGTCGCGTACTGGAATACGTAGAACGAATTATAAAAATGCGGTATGCGCGACCACTCGTAATCTA
>JAISRJ010000254.1 GCA_031273705.1 Clostridiales bacterium | reverse complement strand
ATCATATACAAAGTATAAACCCCCAGGCGACTCTGGGCGGCGTGGTGGTTTCCGTGCCGTATCACTTTGACGACGCGGCGAAGAAGGCCACCATACGCGCTTGTGAATTGGCGGGTCTGAAAGAAAATCTAATTTGCTTAATAGAAGAACCTCTGGCTGCCGCGTTAAATTATAACATGACCCAGACTTTGCAGGATGGCCAAAAAATTCTGGTCTTTGACTTTGGCGGCGGTACGCTGGATATTACGCTGTTTCATGTAGCGGAAAAAGACGACGCGCATATAAAATTGCAAGTAATCAGCGAAGGCGGCGAAGCATACCACGGCGGAGATAATGTGGATGAAATGCTGACCGAGTTATGTTATTCTTTTATAGAGAATAGGATAGGCACCCCCAAGCAAGATCTATCCCGCGAAAATAGAGCGACGCTGATCTTACACGCGCGTGAAACTAAAGAACGTCTTTCGGGTTTAAAAAGCTATCGAATTCCTTTCGCGTTTTGTATTCCGCCGTTTATGGAACAGGTTACGCGTGAGCAACTAGAAATTATGATTCAAGCTTTTATCGACAAGACGCAGAAACTTGTGCAAAAAACTCTGCGCAGCGCGTATACCGGCGCTATCTCGCCGGATGATGTGGATAGAGTGCTGCTGGAGGGCGGATCGTCGTTTATGCCATGGGTAAAAAATATGTTGCTGGCAGTGTTTAACGACGAGAATAAAATCTATTCGACAGACAAACGCGCTCAGGATATATCGCTTGGCGCCGCCTATTACGCCGCTATGAAGATGGGGCTGCTGTCACAGCCGGATATGAAGTCGGAAGCTGTGGAATTTGAAGTTACCACCGCGCATGATATAGGTTTGGAAGTGGAATCCAACGGACGGAAGAACTTTTTCACGATGATTCGACGCGGTACGCCTTACAGCTTGGCTGTTAAGAATCACACATTCACACTGTCCGGTACTTCCAAAGAAGAGATGACGCGTTTTGATCTGCGTATTTTGGAGCGTATAGATAAATCCGACTCGTTTGAGCAATGCAAGCTGATTGGTGAAGTGGAGATAACCGGCTTACCGCCGCGTCCCAGCGGAAAGACCAAGTTGCGCATAACTCTTAAAGTCGCGGAGGAGGGCGGCATGGTTAACGGCGTAGTAGAGGACATGGGCTTTCCCGGAGAATTTGCGCCGGTGGGGTATAGGGTGGCTTTCGAGCCGAACAGAGATAAAAAAACTATAATTAAATCGCGTATCCCGGCCGCGGGCGCCCCTTAAAAGGGGAACGTTACGCCGCGATAATGCCCTTCCGTTGAAGGGTGGCGCGAAGCGCAGAGATGGTTAAGTGTCGAGGATTATTAAGTGGAATGAGGAGTTTAAATGGGGTACTTAGGCATAGATTTGGGCACCACCAATTCTGTGGCGATGGTTTACAACGAAAAGAATGACGCGCTGGAAGTAGTGCGCATAGATGGCACGGACGAGATACTGCCATCTGTAGTCAGCTTTACGGAGTCGGGAGTAATAGTGGGCAGTGAAGCCAAGGCGGGCGCTATTATTTATCCGGAGACGACGATTATTTCTATTAAGCGTTTGATGGGTACGGACGAACGCGTTACAATCGGCGAAATCGCAAAATCACCGGAAGAAATAAGCGCCGAGATTTTGAAAAAACTTAAAAAATCCGCCGAGGAACAGTCCGGGGAAATATTTGAGGAAGTAGTAATCACTCATCCCGCGTATTTTAACGACCGCCAGATATACGCAACGCGCGAGGCGGGTTTATTGGCGGGGTTTAGGGAAGTATATCTGCTTTCTGAACCGCTTGCGGCGGCTATAGAATACGGTTATCGCCAGGGTTACGCGCAGACGCTGCTGGTTTATGACTTTGGTGGCGGTACGTTGGACGCCTGCGTTTTGCAAGTGTCAAAAGACGAGATTGGTCAGGAGATTTTTCAAGAATTGTCGGATGTCGGCGATATGAATTTGGGCGGCGACGATTTCGACGCGGAAATGATCCGCTGGATGAAAGAACAGTTTAAAGAAATAAACGGTTTAGATTTGGATGCTCTGGAAAACTCTGAACGCAGACGCGTAATGCAGAAGCTAAAACAAGAAGCGGAGCAGACCAAGAAAAAGCTTTCGGGTTCTAACACCGCGTCTGTACGCATAAATCCACTGATAATATGTGACGGCGTACCCAAAAATTTGTCTTTGGAATTGACTCGTGAAACATTTGAGGCTATGATACGCAAATATGTGGATCGCAGCCGTGAGATAGTGGAAGAAGCCTTAAAACGCGCGGATCGTGGAGCGGATGAAATTTCTAAGGTAATTCTGGTCGGTGGTTCGACTTTGATACCGATGGTTCGCCGAATGGTCGCCGGATTTATAAAAGAGCCGTATCGAGCGACGGATCCCGCCAAAAGCGTGGCGATGGGCGCGGCGATTTACAACCGATTGATTCATCTGCCTAACAGCAATGTGAGGGTGGGTCAAATTACGCGCCAGATTTTTGGAACGGAAGCCATTACCAATATTTCAACTATGGAAAAACAGTTGATTCCCATTATTCCTATGGGCAGTTCGATACCGGGGAAATTTACGGACAACAATTTCGCGAGTATGTCCGGCGCGTCGCACGTTAAGGTTCCCGTTTACGAATGGGAGCAAGGTCACGACAGCGAGCGCAAGTACATCGGCAGTGTACTGTTTTCGGGCTTATCCGGCACGACACAAATAGAAATCACATACGCGCTGGACGAAAACAATTTATTTGAAGTATTTGTAATGGATATGTCCGACGGGCGTACAGAACGCGCGGAATTTGACCGCACAAAGTACAAAGACGAGCCGGAGGATATAGGCGGCAGTACGGGCGGCGAACTTGTCAACGTCGTGTTCCTGATAGATACGACGGGAAGTATGGATACTTATATTAACGGTGTTAAGGATAGAGCAATAGAGTTTTCCGAGATACTCGCCTCTAAGGGCGCTATGTTTAAGCTGGGGTTGATTGGATTCGGAGATCTGAATGAAAAAGAACGTCCGAGTGTTTACAACTTTACCGACGATGTGACCAGGTTTCAAAAGCAAGTAAAGAATATTCCCAGAACTTATGGAGGGGATATACCCGAATCTTCGCTGGACGCGTTGGAAACAGGCATAGAATTGATTAATACTTCACGCGGCGAGCTGGGGGCCAGGTATATTTTCATATTAATAACCGACGCGCCGCCGCATGTGCCGACTGCTAGCGGCAGACGAGTACATGACATCTGTCAGATGTTAAACGAAAATGAAGTAACGACATATGTCGTCGCGAGAAAAGATCGCGAAAGTATCGAAGCCTATGACCCTATTACAAAGCCTTATGGAAAATATTATGATCTAAATGATAAATTCTTTGACATTCTGGATAATATCGCGCTAAGTATAGCCGAGTTGATCCGTTTATGAGCCGATTAATACTCTGCGCGTCACAGAGTGAGAACAAAACGCCGTATATCTTTCGACTTACGGGTGTTAGAGTTTTTTCTATAGAAGAAGCTATCTATCATGTGTACGAAAACTGGAAGCAGACAATAGAAGATATTAAAAGCGCGGAGTTCGTTGTTTGGATTAAAGAAACACTTGGTTTAGCGGCAATTGCCGAGAAGATGAAGTCAATCGCCGAGCAGTCTAAGTTATCCGACTGTGTGGTTAATTTTTTAAGGCTTACGGATTTTTACACCGGCGCGGAGATAAGCGCCGTAATACGCGATCTGGACGCCTGGGAAAAGCGGCTGGATTGGGAACGCTTGAAAGAACGCGGAGATTATCTTATGCAAAAATCGGCGCCTGAAAAGGCGTTGGTTTTTTATAAAAACGCGATGCGGTATGGAAGCCGAGCGGAATTGTTGAATAATATGGCGGTCGCCTTTATGAGAATGGGACGATTTACCGAAGCCGTCACGTTACTGCGAGAAGCCTTGACTAACGACCCCGATAATAGTGATTTGATTTTGAATTACGCGGAAGCGTGCGCGTACGCGGATGATGTAAACGAGGCTTCACGAGTGATCAACCTAGCTAAAGCGCATCCCAATAAACTGGCCAGTATAAAAGGCGAGATATTTTTGCGTGAGGGCAATATGTCGGAAGCGCGGACTCAATTCGTTCGCGCGGCTACTGACGGAACAATCGAGAGTATCTTGCGGCTGGTGGATTTTTATATAGGCGAGTCGGATTACACAAAGGCGGAAGCGGCTTTAAATCGAATATCCGCGTTTAATAATACGCGAGTAAGCGTAAAACGGGCTGAACTGCTCGCGGAGCAAAAGAGGTATGGCGAGGCTATTTCTTTGCTGGAATACGCGCTTGCTTCTCACCCGTCGAGTATTGATCTGTGGTTGTGCTTGTCGGAAGCGAGTCGTTTGAGTGGGGACGTATCACGCGCGATGGAAGCGGCAGGGCAGGCTGTCGAGTTAGAACCCTCCAGTCCGCGCGCCTCGCTCGAAATGATAAAGGTACGCCGGGCGGCCAATCAGTCGCGAGAGTATTTAAGAGAGTTACAGAGTTTAATTTTAAGCCTTAAAGATAAATACCGGGACGCGCTGAACGACAGCGCGGGCTGATGGGCATGGTACATATTATAGCAGTCTCACAAAATTTTGTTAATTTGTGAAACTGCTATAATTCCCTGTCTCATATCAGCGATATTTGTACTCTATGGCTACTTTCCGATTGTTAGGATCGTAATCGGCGGAGTCAGAGTTTATACCACCCTCGCCGCTGGCAGTGATTCGCGACGGATCTATTTTACCTTCTTCCACAAAATAATCCCTTACTTTTTCAGCTCTGTCCTGAGCTAACTTAAAGCCGCCCGCCGTAAGAGTCTCTCCGGCTGTTA